>JANNBD010000284.1:0-10308 GCA_031385105.1 Chamaesiphon sp. OTE_78_metabat_374 | reverse complement strand
TTTTTAGCCACAAAAAATGGCGTGTTATCTGTTATCTCCCCACCAGATTCGCTGACAGCATACCAAGCTGGAATCTGATGTCCCCACCACAATTGCCGCGAGATGCACCAATCTTGCAATTTAACCAACCAATCCCGATATACTTTTCCCCAGCGGTGCGGGACGAATTCGGGGGAATTCTGGTTATCTAAATGCTCCAGACAGTTATCCGCCATCGGGCGAATTTTTACAAACCATTGAGTCGATAATAAAGGCTCGATCGGCACTTTACCCCGATCGCTATAAGGTACGGTATGCTTATAAGCCTCGATCTTAACTAAATTACCCAGCTCTTCTAATTTTGCAACTACATTACGTCGGGCGGCAAAGCGTTCTTGTCCGTTAAATTCGCCAGCATTCTCATTGAGAGTGCCGTCTTTATTCATGATATTAATCAGCGGTAAATTATGTCGTTTACCCATTGCAAAGTCATTCGGATCGTGAGCAGGTGTAATCTTGACGCAACCTGTCCCAAATTCCGCCTCCACAAAATCATCCCCAACGATCGGAATCTCACGCCCCAGAATCGGCAACTTCACAGTCTTCCCAATCAGATGCTTATATCTTTCATCCTTAGGATTTACCGCAACCGCTGTATCGCCTAACATCGTTTCTGGACGGGTAGTTGCAACTTCAATAAATCCTGAACCATCGCTTAATGGATACCGGAAATACCACAGATTCCCATTCGTTTCCTTATTCTCTACTTCTAAATCCGATACCGCCGATTGTGAAGCTGGACACCAATTGACTAAGTATTGTCCCCGATAAATCATCCCGTCTTTGTGCAGCCGGATAAATGCTTCCAGCACAGCCGCAGACAGCCCTTCATCCAGCGTAAAGCGTTCCCGCGTCCAATCCGCCGACACACCCAATCGCTTGAGCTGATTGACAATAGCTCCCCCCGATTCAGCCTTCCATTCCCAAGCGCGTTCGAGAAATTTCTCACGTCCGACATCATATCGTGTCTTACCCTCAGCCTTGAGCTGTTTCTCCAGAATTGTCTGTACAGCGATACTTGCATGATCTGTACCAGGCAGATATAGGGTATTGTCCCCGCGCATCCGACGATATCGAATCAACGTATCAATCAGCGATTGCTCAAAGGCATGTCCCAGGTGCAAGCTTCCCGTTACGTTTGGCGGTGGAATGACGATGCAGAAGGGTTTCCCACCTTTAGCCGGATCGACTTGATAGGTTTGGTTGGTGTCCCAAATCTGCTGCCATTTGGCTTCGGTGGTCTTTGCGTCATACTGGGGGGGAAGATTAGCTGTCATGGGATGCTTGATGTTGGCACTCTATTATAATTGTGCCATAGGGTTGGGATTAGAATATGAGTAGCAAAGATCTAAAAAGATTAAACCCCAGAAGCATAGCGATTCGCGGTTGAAGAAGACCCCAAATCATGGAACCAGCAAAACGTCAAAAGTTAGAAGCGGCTGGATGGAAAGTTACTACTGTAGCTGAATTCTTAGATCTCTCACCAGAAGAGATTGAGCTGATTGAGATTCGACTATCTCTGAGTAAATTGCTGAAACAATTTAGAGAACAACAGAATTTAGAAGAGGATGTCAATTCTAGTCGATCGCGAGTGGCTAAAAAGGAGGCTGGCGAGACTAAAGGCTCGATCGATCTGTTAATCAAATCGCTACTATCTCTCGGTGCTACTCGTGAAGATATTGCGACGGCGATATCAGGAAATTAGTCAGTAAAATTATCCGATTCTATAGATGCAGGTAAGTAAACAAGTTAAAACAAGTTTAATTGAACTGGTGAATCATCGACAAGTTTTGGTGGTAATGGATTAATCTCAATACCAGATTCCACCAACATCTCATGGAAGTAACGCGCATTAATCGGTGATTTTATCTCGATCGGACAGTGAAAAAACATTGATACCTGAATATCTTGCTGCAACCATGTTTGAATCTGGTTTACCCATCCCTCCAACCAGATCTGATTGGCAGATCGCACCGGATGAGAAACATACCGAATTAGGGTAAAAGGTGCCGTCAGTGTCAGGTCGATCGGTACCTGCGGTTTCTTACAAGCGATGACAGCTTCACCACTTTGAGCAGCCTCATAAATCGGTCGTGAATCGAGAATCACTCGACCAATACCCAGTTTAGTCAATAACTCATTTAATCGCTCTCGATGGGGAGATTTGAACCAATCTAGATGTCGAACTTCTAATGCGATAGAGACATTTTGTGTTGATAAAGCGGTGAGAAATGCGGTTAAGTCCGCAAATCTTTCGCTAGGCGCATAATTAGGCGGTAATTGAATAAACATTACTCCTAATTTGTCACCCAATTCCTGCATCTGAGAAATAAATATCTGAGCGGGAAGAATATAAGGTTCGAGCAATCCATTGTGCGTAATCGATCGCGGAAACTTGAGATAGAACTTAAAGCCTACTGGCGTTTGGGCGATCCATCTATTAATAGTTACTCGATCTGGAATTGCATAAAAGGTAGTATTCCCCTCGACTGCGGGAAAATGGTGGCTATACATCCGCAAAAAATCCTTGGCAGGTGTTTTTGGCGGATAAACTTCACCAACCCAGCCAGGATAAGACCAAATTGCACAGCCGATTGAGATAGACACCATCCCAATTTACTTACTATAATCTGGCTGAGAATTGATACCACCTGCGCGATTGATTGGCCAAAATCTAACTGTTGCTTTGCCGACGATTTTTTCTTTGGGTACAAAACCCCAGTAGTGACTGTCGTAGCTATTATTGCGGTTGTCACCTAACACTAGATAATGACCTTCAGGGACAATGCCATCAGGTGTTAATTCAGAACTACTCCAATTGTATTGAGGAGCTTCGTCTAGATATTTTTCGGTAATCACTTTGCCATTGATGTAGACTTTCCCGCCTTTGACATCAATTTTGTCCCCAGGTAAGCCGATTATTCGTTTGATAAAAGCTTCATTGAACTTTTGCTTACCATCATCATCTCTTTCCTTTTCCAGTTGAGCCGTAGGATTGAAGACGACGATATCACCACGCACCGGATTAGTGAGGCGGTAGCTGATTTTATCAATGATTAATCGATCGTTAATTTGGAGCGTTGGCAGCATGGATCCAGATGGAATGTAGCGGGCCTCGGCAACGAAGCTCCGAATCCCCAACGCCAGCACAGCACTCAGCCCGATTGTTTTGAGAGTTTCTACCCACGGATTTTCATGTTTAGGCGTTGGATCGGTATTTTTGCCATCTGCGGCAAATCGATCCTGTGGCTCGTGGGTTGTTTCTGCGTCGGATTCAGGCTGAGGCTGTTCGTAATTCATAAAAATGACTGACGATAGATAAGTAAGTGGACGGTTTAAGTTCAGGCTTAGTTCACGTGATATTGACAAAATCGATCTTGTTTAAAAATACACGGTTGATTTGACAATGAACTCAGTAATTGTGCTGTAAAATCCTAACCAGGTAACAAAAGCATTTAAGTAGGTCGATTTCGTCGGAACTGTCGATTCTCCTTCCCTTCTCTTCGAGACGCTCCGCGAACGGGACGCTACGCGAACGCAGAAGCTCTGCCAGCGAATCTTTAATATAGCTGCTTTATTGATTAAATTATTATGCCCTTTTATTTGAGCGATTAGGCGTTGCCTACGCTGTGCCTAACGGCAGGCTCCGCCAACGCGAACGAGTATGAACGTCAATTCTTTGCTAATCCGTCATGCTCGGATCCTCTTGGCTGACGGAATATGGTTAGTAGGCGATGTCTTGGTGCGGGATGAACGCATTGTCGAGACTGCCGCGAGTATCACTACTACTGATGTCAGTAGAGAGATTGACGCAACTGGATTGGTTTTGTTGCCAGGGATAATCGATCCGATCAAGCAAGTCTCCAACTAGATGTCTACGGCAGACTAACTCCAAGCGCAACAGCTTCCGTTTGCGGAATTGTTTGGCATTTTGGTAAAATCTACTATAATTGAGATAGGTTGAATCAACTATCACCATACCCGTCACTCCAATGTTTGTCACTGCACGTCCAACAGCTAATCGAGATCTCATTCCTGTCGATGTTGTCGCGGCAATTCAGGAGTTGAAGAAATCGATGAATGCGGTGATCTTAGCGCATTACTATCAGGATTCTGAGATTCAAGATGTAGCAGATTTTATCGGTGACTCGCTGGAATTATCCCGTCGAGCGGCGAGTACAGATGCTGACGTGATTGTCTTCGCAGGCGTTCATTTTATGGCAGAAACTGCCAAGATTTTGAATCCCCAAAAACTAGTTTTATTGCCAGATTTAGCCGCTGGATGTTCACTGGCTGATAGTTGTCCGCCCGATGCTTTTGCCGCATTTAAGGCACAGCATCCCGATCACATTGTGATTTCTTATATTAACTGCACCGCAGATATTAAGGCCCTCAGTGATATTATTTGTACAAGTTCTAATGCGGTCAAAATTGTTAGACAAATCCCCCTGGATCAGGGTATTATCTTTGCACCCGATCGCAATCTTGGTCGCTATGTAATGCAGCAAGCCGATCGAGACATGGTACTCTGGCAGGGTAGTTGTATGGTGCATGAAATCTTCTCCGAGAAGAAGCTAGTTCAGCTCAAAATCAATCATCCTCAAGCAGAAGTTATTGCTCATCCAGAATGTGAGGCAGCAGTATTACAACATGCCGATTTTATTGGTTCGACTAGTGCCTTATTGAAGTATACCGCCGAGAGTTCTAGCACCCAATTTATCATCGCCACTGAGCCAGGTATCATCCATCAGATGCAGAAAGCTCAACCCCAAAAAGAGTTTGTTCCGGCACCACCAACGACTAATTGTGCTTGCAACGAATGCCCACACATGCGCTTGAATACCCTAGAGAAATTATATCTGGCAATGCGCGATCGGACTCCAGAAATCACCATGCCGGAGCAGGTTAGATTAGCGGCTTTGCGTCCGATGCAACGGATGTTGGAAATGAGCTAACTACTACTTACCAACCCCAACTACCAGGGGCACCCTTAAATGGGCCGACAATATCGGCGGTGATCCAGCCACCGTAAAATTCACCTGGTTGGGGTGTGACTAGTTCACTATCGACATAGCAGGCATCCATCGGTTGAGCATAGAATGCCAGATAGTCGGCAATCGGTTGAAACTTGGTGGTTGGGGTGGGATAAGCCCACGCGACATTTTCGAGCCGTCTATCGCCGACGCTGAGGTGGTAGTAGAGAGCGTTGCCTTTCCATTCACAGAAGGAACCGCGCGTGGTTGCTTGCAGGTATTGCATCTGAATATCTGCGGGGGGCAAATAATAGACGGGCGGATGACTGGTTTCGAGGACGCGATAGCCAGCCGTTGTATCGGCGATTGTTGCGCCATTAAAGATGATTTGGATGCGTTTAGCTACTGGTTCTAGGCGCGGGGGACGAGGATAGTCCCAGACTGATTCTTGCCCTGGTTGTGGGGGGATTGGTTTTGGCATGGATGGGATGTGGGGTGTGGGGAGTGTGGGGAGACGGGGAGACGGGGAGACTGGGGGACTTGAATTAAATTGGATTCACTATTCACTATTCACTATTCACCATCCACTAATCGAGTTTGGCTAGTAGGGATCGGAATAATGGATCTTCGGGACTGACTCTAGTGCAACGACACCAATGTACCAAATCAAGATTGAATTTACGAGCGAGTTGTTGAAGGAGATCGATCGAGTCCTCGCTAGGTGGTATGTTACAATCCTGACCGATCGCAATTACTTGAATTTTACCTTTTGGGGCAATACCGTAGACGGCAAAATCATCATTTAAGGTAAATGAATAGCCATCCTTAATTGGTGACTGTGAGCCATCATAGGTAATCCCTGCGGATTTGCCAGAGACTTGCAATAGACTAGCTAGATAGGTAATGGCAATGTTGTTAGAAATGGGTATTTCTGGTTTCGATCGCAGGTATAGTTCGCGCCAGCCGTCGCCATCTTTGGCATTGTCATGAATGCGCTGAATTTGGGCAATATTTTTATCAACTTTGTCGGCAAATGTATGGGAAATAAATTCAAATTGCCGCCAATCATCTTCAGCTAGCACCAATTCATTTCCAGTTAGGGGTCGATCGTTTATTTCTGGGAACTTTTTACAGATCGATGGCAAGTTGTAGAGAATATCGCCGTCGCTAATTGCTTCAACTCGCTGAATCCAGAGAATGAGCTGCTTAGATTTGGTATACTGGGCGCGAGTTTTTGGCCGCGAGTTGAGGACGTTCCAATCTACACCGCTGAGATTAATAGTGGTGTCTCGTTCAAATATATCTGGCAGATTATTTGCTGCAATTTGGGTGACACCGAGCGATTCATCAGTAAGCTCATCAATAAATGTGACTTCGATATTTAAGCTGAATGATGTCATTATTTTACAGATAGAAACCTAACTTATCCTTCAACCCATTAGCCGCTTAAATTGTTCATAGACCTCATCATCATTACGTTTACCTACTAGAATGATTTCGACGAGATCTTGTTCAGGTGTAAAGCGGTAGATGATTCGATACTCACCACTATCTACTCGGTAAAAATTTGGATAACCTTTGAGATGTTCGCTATCAGTGGGACGCGGATCGATATTCAGAGCCAGAACCTTTTTGGCAATTTGATTAGAGATCTTGGGCGATAATCCGCGCAAAAAATCTAGCACGGTACCTAGACCATCAAGCTTCGCCATTCGCTATTTTAATGAGAGCATTTGTGAATTCTTCGGTGCCGATCATTTCTTCTTTAGATAGAGCTTCGATGGCTTTCTTGCCCCAGACAGCTTCATCCAATTCAGTCAGCTTATCGATCAATTTTGTGTAGGCTGTTGCTGACAGTAGCACATGACTGGGGCGAGATTGTTTGGTAAGCAATACTGGTTCTACGGTGGCTCGATCGAATATTTCACCGTGGCGATTGCGTGCTTCTGATAAGGTATATGTGTACATATTTTTGACTTTACATATATGTACATTTTAGGCTAATTGTCTATTTTAGTCAATTATTGTTTGAGAGTAGTAATGAAGACAGATCCACAGTCTCAGGCAGATTTGAAGAGTTTTGGCTATGGATTTTTGGGCGTGCTGATGTTTAGTCTCACTTTACCAGCCACAAGAATTGCAGTTACAGGGTTCGATCCGATTTTCGTTGGATTGGGTAGGGCAATTGTTGCGGCAGGGTTATCATTAATTTTACTGCTAGTCACACGCCAAACTGTACCCCCGTTAAGATTTTTGCCTAATTTTGCGATCGTCACTGGTGGCGTGGTGATCGGGTTTCCACTGTTGTCAGCGATCGCAATGAAGGATGCCGCAGCGTCTCATGGTGCTGTAATTACCGGATTATTACCCCTCTCAACGGCTCTATGTGGCGCATGGCGGGCTGGTGAACGACCTTCGCGAGAGTTTTGGCTATTTGCCAGCTTAGGCAGTGTGTTAGTCGTAATGTTCGCGCTGGTGACAGGTGGTGGTTCGATCGGTTGGGCAGATCTGGCGTTATTGGGTGCGGTGGGTGCGGCGGCTTTGGGCTATGCAGAAGGTGCGGTTTTAGCTCGTCAATTTGGCTCGTGGCATGTGATTTGCTTTGCGCTGATTTTATCAGTACCAGTGTTGCTGCCGATCGTCTTGCAGCATTTACCCGCTAATCTTGCAGTGGTTCCGACTAATGCGATATTAGCTTTCTTGTATGTGAGTCTTTTTAGTATGTTTCTGGGTTTCTTTGCCTGGTATCGCGGGTTAGCTCTGGGTGGTATTGCCAGAGTTGGGCAACTGCAATTGATTCAACCATTCATGACTATATTTTTCTCAGTGATCTTGTTGGGCGAGCAGTTATCGATCGAGACGCTCGGTTTTGCCGCAGCCGTGATCGCGTGCGTGGTGCTGGGGAAACGTACTCAAATTAGTGCGAAATAATCGCAATCTTTACACCTGCGGATCGAGTTTTACTCCAGTGTAGAGTTACTCGATCGCAATCTCTACACCAAAGTCTTTCAGATGCTCTATCCCACCTTACTCAAAATTTGAGCAACAACAGCCATGCTTTCCTCATACAGTAAATCCCGACCCCAGCGTTGGAGATATTCGGCGAGTAGATCCTCGGCATTGCGCTCGGAGAGGGAAGAGACTTCCTCCACCCGCGCTGTTTGGGTGCCGCCTCTGGTTTCCATCTGCATACAGCCAGCTACCTCAGAACAGAGGACAGTGCTACAGTTGGCTTTGGGGTTGGTCGAAGTCAAGCGGATCCCCATGATATCGCCTGGAATCTCACCCGAATCAGCCGTGGGCATTCCCGCGAGTTCGGTATGAATTTTGCGTCCATCGGGAGCAATGAAATCAACCTCCCGCAAGTCATAGTCACCGCCAGAATGAGTATAACTGGTGGGTTGCCATTGGAGGCGACTGGAGAGCCAGCCGAGGAACATCAGGGCTTGGGATGGATTGCCCAGTTCGTAGTTAATATCAACTCGATCAATCTCGGTGATATCTTTCCGACGAGCTGGGGGATCGAAGGCTTCGGCGGTGAGTTCTTGCCAGCCAGCAATCCTGCGCCAGTTGAGATCGATCACGGGCATTCCTGCACCCAAAATCGCGCAGAGCTGTCCTAAGTCGGCTTCGCTGGTGGTAAAGTCGGCGGAGTCAAAAATGACGGAATGGGCTTGATGCGCTAGCTGTTGAAATAACTGTTTATTGGGGGCGGGAGTATCCTTCCACCACAGAAAGCGCGGTAAATCGGACACAGCAAGGTTGGCGATGCTCTCGCCATTGCGCTCTAATGCCTCTGGCGTGCCCCGCAAGGTAACGTATTCACTACAGACAAGGGAATGCAAGTTTTGCTTTTTCATCGGGCAATAGACGGACACCTGTGCGCCAACTCCGGTATCTTCACCCGTGCTGGGACAGACGGTAATGATTCGACGGGGATTGGTATTGGCGATCGCATCTGTGACTACATAGCCCCGATTATCGACATCTTTTTCGACGGAGAGGGCATGGGTATCATGATTGGTGGTAATTCGATCGTGATAAGCAGCCTGAATCTTGCTCATGGTGTCTCGATCGAGTTTACCAGTCACAGGTAGTTGATAAGCTTTCTGGGCTGCTTTAATCGATTTCACCTGAGCAGGGCCAAAAATCCCATCGATCGGCCCATTGTAGAAGCCCAACACTGCTAACATATGCTGGGTTGGCTCTGGCTCATAAACAATAAATGTAAACGTACTTGCCTGAGTAGCGACGATCGCATCTTGAGCTTGATTATCTGGCTGATAGTCTTTCCAGATCTGATTTAATTCATTCTCGATCTCTGCTACTGAAACATCTTTCGGTGCACGGAGCGATACAACTGGCGGAGATTGGATACTCATGAATTAGTGGATAGTGGATAGTGGATAGTGGATAGTGGATAGCGAATTAAGAGGGTGGATGGTGGATGGCGAATTAAGAGAGTGGATAATTGGAGTGATTTAAGGAAAGAACTATCTAATCCTCCGGCACTATTCACTATTCACCATCCACTATTCACTAAATTAAGATCTGTGCCATTTGCGTCCATCGTCATTGATCAGATCTTCCGCAGCTAACGGTCCCCAGGTACCTGCTTCGTACAGCGGAATTGAGTCGGGATCGGTGTTGGCTTCCCAGTCAGATAGAGCCGGAGTCACAATTCGCCATGCTTCTTCGACTTCATCGGAGCGAGTGAATAGAGTTTGATCGCCGAGCATACAGTCGATTAGCAACCTGTCGTAAGCATCGGAAGATTTGACACCAAAGGCTTCTTGATAGTTGAAATCCATATTTTCGGTGCGGGTACGCAGATCGGCTCCAGGCATTTTTGCTTCAAACTGAAGTGAGATCCCCTCGTTTGGATAAATCTGAATCGTCAACAAGTTGGGATTGGCTTGTCGGGATGCAGATTGGAAAATTAGCCAGGGTACGGGCTTAAATTGGATCGTAATTTCGGAAACCTTCTTCGGTAGCCGCTTACCAGTCCGTAAATAGAATGGCACATCTTTCCATCGCCAATTGTCCACCATAAACTTCATGGCAACAAAGCAAGGATTAACCGATCCCTCGGCGACTCCTGTTTCTTCCCGATAACCAGGAATCTGTTCGCCTTTCATCCAACCTGCTTGATATTGTCCCCGAATGGCCGATCGACTAAGATTATTGAGATCTGCTAGCCGAGTAGCTTCGAGTACTTTGACTTTTTCTGTCCGAATCGAATCAGCATCAAGGGAGTTCGGCGGTTCCATTGCTGTCAGGCAAAATACCTGCATCA
>JANNBD010000224.1:0-5153 GCA_031385105.1 Chamaesiphon sp. OTE_78_metabat_374 | reverse complement strand
TCAGTCGATGAGTGATAAAAAAGACTGTTTTGCCTGCAAAAGCTTCAGCAATGTTTGCACAAACCTGTTTCTCAGAATCATAATCTAGCGCGCTAGTGGCTTCATCTAAAATTAGTAACCGAGGATTTTGCAGCACGGTTCTAGCGATCGCAATTCGTTGACGTTGACCACCAGATAAGCCCGATCCCCGCTCACCTACTGATGAATTATAACCATTCGGTAAATCCATAATAAATTCGTGGGCAAAGGCAATTTTAGCCGCTCGGATAATCTCGTCCGTACTGGCATCAGGACAATTGAGGGCGATATTTTCTTGGACGCTACCTTCAAATAATAAGGTGTCTTGAGGCACGATCCCAATCTGTTGCCGGAGTGAATAAAGTTCAACCTTGGCGATATCATAATCATCCACCAGAATTCGACCAGATTGGAGCGGATATAATCGCGGTAATAACTTCATTAAAGTACTTTTACCCGACCCACTTTGACCCACAATCCCGATAAACTTACCTGCGGGAAACTCTAATTTGATACTATCTAAATTAAGTGGCCCAGTTGCCGCAAATCGGAAGGAAACATTATCAAACTTGACATTACCCCGAATTGTTGGCATCGGAATGTTGCCCCGATCGATCTCAGTTGATTCCATCGGCGTATCCAGAATATCCCCAATCCGTTCGAGTGAAAGTGCTGTTTGCTGGAAGTTTTGCCAGAGCTGAGTTAGTCGCAGAATCGGGCTAGTCACGTAGCCAGAAATGATCCGAAAGGCGATTAATTGACCAAAGGTGAGTTTGCCATCGAGGACTAAATATGAACCCACCCACAATACTAATAAACTAGAAATCTGATTGAAAAATGTCGTTGCAGAATTCGCGGCGGTAAAAGTGATCACAGTTTGGAAACCAGCCATCACATATTGGGTATAGCGTTCTTGCCACTTCCACCGCGATCGCAGCTCCACATTTTGAGCCTTGACGGTTTGGATCCCCGCGATGATTTCTACTAGGTGTGATTGGGATCTGGCATTGCGTTCGGCTTTAACTCGGAGCTGTTTGCGGCCGATTGGCGATACAATCGTCGTAATCAAAATACAGATTGGCAATGTTGCCAAAGCGACTCCGGTGAGCAGCCAACTATAAATCAGCATCACGATGATATAAATCACCGAAAATACTGCGTCCAGCACCACTGTCAGGGCAGTTCCGGTTAGAAATTGCCGAATATTTTCTAACTCCCCGACCCTGGTAGATAGTTCACCGACCGATCGAGTTTCAAAGTATCTCAGGGGCAATCTCAGTAATCGATCGATAATTTGGGAACCCAGAGCTAGATCGATGCGATTGGTGGTATCTGCAAATAAATAAGTCCTCAAACTAGTTAATAAGGCTTCGCCCAAAGCAACCCCAATTAGTAACATGCCAAAGACATTTAAGGCCGAATAACTATTCTGCATCAGCACTTTATCGACAATTAGCTGAGTAATCAGCGGATTTGCTAATCCAAATAACTGGATAAAGAACGAAGCAATTAGCACCTCAAATAAAACACCTTTGTGCTGGACGATCGATGGCCAAAACCAGCTCAGTCCAAATTTTTGCTCTGGAGTATAAGGTGTTGATTGAATTAATAGAATCGAGATCAGATCTGTACCAACAGGCGTAATTTTATCCTTTGACTGCTTTGGGATTAATTCCTGAGGCGATCTTTTAATCAAGCCACGATCGGGAATCGCGATCGTTACAGACTTACTAGATACGGCACAAACCACCGCGATGCTATCTTCCCATTTAATCAAAGCCGGAACCTGAATCCGCTGGAGATCGGCGAGCGGAACTGCGGCTAGTTGACCCTGTAGCCCCAAAAAATCAGCCACAGCCCCGCAAAATTGGAGCGAAATCCCCCCTGTCTGCTCGACATGATGTGCAATCACCTTACGGACAGCATCGCGCCTAAAGGCGATTTTAAACTGATGTGCCAGCATTTCAAAACAGGCAACACTGCCTTCAATTTGGCCCTTGCCCCGCACAAGCTGATAGCGGTGGCTGGATTTAGTCGGGGTATCGAGGGTCAGTGGTAAATCAGGGGCATAGGGAATCGGATGCTGTTCGGGCAGAGCTAGAGCTGAAGACGGCGGTAGCTCGATCGGATCGTCGATATCGATCGCTCCATCAGGATCTTCACCTACCGCAATTTGCAACACAATCGGGGCAATCCCGATCAGCCGAATTTTTTGATTACTCGAGAGGGAGTTGAGTTCGACTCGATCACCAATTTCGGAGCTGCTGCGATATCGGACATCAGGAGATTTATCCCCAACAAACCAATTCCATTGTTTTAGCGGCGGGGGCACTTCATGGGGCGATCCATACACAACTGCCGATTCAAGTGCTTTAACTGCCAGATCTTTGAGGGAATCAACTGCCAATAATTCGAGTAATTGGTCTGGATTTGGATGTTGGGCTAGTTCTAGTCGCAGGACTTCAAATAACTCGATCAGATACGGTCGATCGTTAAAATAGCGATGGAGAACTGATTCTTTGGAAACTGCTTGGATGAAAAATTCAGTCGGAATCGCCAGACAGGTAACTTCCGTTGAGGCAATCGCTGATTCACAGGGTACGCCGCGAATTGCACTAATTACACCGATCGTATCCCCAGTAGTCAATCGGGCGATCGTGATCGGACTCGACTGCTGATCGGGATATCCCAATAGCCGCACGGTACCATCTACGACAATGTTAATATTTGCCGACAATCGATCGAATAGAGCGATCGGCTGTCCGATATGGTAGCGATAATATTGAGAAATCTTCGCCAGTCTCGATCGACTGCGATCGGATAATCGATCGAATGGTTCAATTTGAGCTAAAAATACGTCAGGAGCGGTAATGGTATAAGTCATGAATATTATTTGTCAATTTATCGATCGGTAGCTAATTACTTGCCAATTTACTTAATTCCCCTTGGAGCCACAGTTCATATAGTTCATCAGTTAACCGCAGTCGCATCGCTTGATTCAATTGAGCAGGCAGATATTTTTCCAAGCGGATCAGAATAAACCAATCGGCAATTTGAATCGGAGCGGATATAGCCCCTGCACTCAGCGAACGCAATGCCTGGGCCAAAATTGGATGAGGAATCGACATCTCATGGGGGCCAACCAATCCATTTAGTTCAGCTTCTTCCCCACCAGAATACTGCTGAACTAGTTCAGTAAAATCAGCTTCACCTGCTTGAATTCGGTAGAATAGTTCTTGAGCAAGATGAAGATCTTTGACTCGGATCAGTGAATAGACAGATCGATCGAGTTGGCTTTTACGTTGCAAGAAGTAGGAATCAACCTTGCTGCCAAAAACTGTCTGCTTGAATCGATCGAGCTTAATTGTTTTGAGCACCAATTGCTCAAATTGTTCGAGGCTACAGTGATTGTGTTTTAACCATGCGGCTCGATCGGCATCAGAATTGATTTGATACTTGTGGTAAAAAGTTTTGTACGCACTAAAAATCTCTTCCTGGGTACAGATAACTGTCGCCAGCTCTGCATCAATAATTAGCTCTCGCTGTAATTTTGGCAATAACCCATATTGTTGTACCAAGTCCAGTAATTCTGCCCCAGATAGTGCTTTTTGACACAAGCGTTGCAAAGGGGTTTCTGGTTCTGCCCGATCGCAAGCCTCTGCTGGTGTTGTTACGGTGAGACGATCTGGCAGAAAGCCGACTTTAGTTTCAAGGTTAGGATCTGGCAGATTTGCCGTTGTCTTCATCATGATGCTCTGATTTAAGGGCTGGCTAACTAGCACCCCGAAGAGATTACTTTAGCAATTGCTGGAAGAAAAGTTATGAAGATACTAACATACAGTTAAACTCAAAAATCGAATGTTGTCACACAAAAGCTGAACTTTCTGCAAAAGTCAGGCTTTAGAGCGAGTTATCAAAGAGAATAATGCTAAAAAAGATTTTGTTTTTACTTTCGCACGAGGGCTACTAATCTGTTAGACCATCAGTTAGAAGTAGTTGAAATCCGCATACTTAAATCCAGCCAATGCGATCGCGTAATCGGCGCGCTAGTGGAGATATAATCAACTCCAGTTTCCGCAACTTGCCGAATAGTTGCTAAGGTAATATTTCCCGATGCTTCGATTTTGATTCGCTCGTTAGCTTGGCGAATGATTGCCACCGCTTGACCCATTAAATCTGGATGCATATTATCCAGCATGATAATATCAGCCTGACAATTGATCGCTTCCTGTACTTGTGCTAAGGATTCGGTTTCGACTTCGATCGTCAGTGGATAAGGCATATTTAATCGAATACTCTCGATCGCCAACCTAATTCCACCCGCCGCTGCAATATGATTATCTTTGATCATTACAGCATCATCCAAACCAACACGGTGATTGACTCCGCCGCCGACGGTAGTTGCGTACTTTTCTAGCAACCGCAAACCAGGTGTAGTCTTACGAGTATCAACCAATTGAGTCGGCAAATCAGCAATACAGTCTACATACTTACGTGTCGCTGTGGCGATTCCACTCAGGCGCATTGCCAGATTTAAAGCAGTACGTTCCCCCATCAATAGCGTACCGAGATCGGCAGTGATTTTGGCGATCGATTGTCCAGGTATACAAGCAGCTCCCTCAGGGACTAGCAGCTCAAATTTAGCTTGCGGGTTGAGTAGCTCAAAAACTCGTCTAGCGACTGGCAGCGCGGCGATTATGCCTGTTTCCTTGGCGATCCAGGTGGCAGTGGCAACTCGATCGATATTTGGCAAGCCTTGAGTACTCCGATCTCCTCTGCCAATATCTTCTTGGAGCCATTGAGTCAAGTGAAGATCTAGCACGATCCAAGGGGGCAGAGTTGAGGTCATTAAATTAATTGAGAATTGAGAATTGAGCATTGAGAATTGCATTTACCGCACGGGTTCCCCGTCGGTAAAAATGCACCAAGCAGCGGATGCGCGCTCGTCGGGTTTCCCGACGGTTTAGCGCACCAAGCAGAAAATGGGCTGTTAGGATGGGGCTTTAAACCCCTGCGTCTCGTTAAATGGGGTATCTTTCTGATTTTTGAACTTAGACTCACATCTTACCTCACTACATAACGACTGATTTAAACGACTCAAAACTTACTTTTTAATATCCACTATTCACTAAAAC
>JANNBD010000218.1:0-13991 GCA_031385105.1 Chamaesiphon sp. OTE_78_metabat_374 | reverse complement strand
AGGAATTTCCCAAGTGATCTGTGAAGATAAACATATGGGATCTCGCGCTGTCGTAATTGTCTGCAAATCCCCTGAAGCAGCCCAAACAAGATTTGGGATTACTGATGGTAGATTTGGCATTTGCTATACCCGCACTGGCAGACCATTTTTTGATAACCTTCAACTCGAAACCGAATTTCTAGATCGCATCCGTGACACATTAACCGAATTTTGGGATGAATTCCAAACCGATTGGGTGTGCCTAGACTGCGAATTGATGCCGTGGTCAGTTAAGGCGCAGCAGTTGCTGCGCCAGCAATACGCCCCTGTGGGACGTGCTGGACAGGTTAGTTTGGATGCTGCCGTCGCAGTGCTTGAGCAGGCTAAACTGCGGGGCTTAGACGTACCTCTGGCGCACTATCAAGATCGATCGCAACTAATCCACAAATACACCGAGGCTTACCGTCGCTATTGCTGGCAGGTAGCATCGATTTCCGATCTTAAACTCGCACCCTTTCACATCCTGGCAACTGAAGGAGCCGTCCACACCGATAAATCTCACCCTTGGCACCTCGCCCAAATCGCCAAGTTTGCCAAATTCGACCCCGATCTGATCCTCACCACCGCTCATCACCTCGTTGATACCAGCAATCCTGACAGTGTAACTACAGGGATTGAATGGTGGCTTTCCTTGACAGAGAAGGGTAGCGAAGGCATGGTTGTAAAACCACTGGAATTTATTCCCGCTCACCGCTCTACCCAGCCTGCGGTTAAGTGTCGCGGACAAGAATATCTGCGAATTATTTATGGTGCTGAATATACGCTCACCGAAAATCTCGACAGGTTGCGCCAAAGAGGACTCTCAGGCAAAAGATCCCTCGCCCTGCGTGAATTTGCGTTGGGAATCGAATCACTCGATCGATTTGTCGCCCAGGAACCACTCCGCCGCGTGCATGAATGTACATTTGGTGTTCTAGCATTGGAAAGCGAACCGATCGATCCACGGCTTTAAATCTTATCAAATCAAGCTGCTGAAAATTATGGATATCAATGCCTCTATCATCGATCAGCGTCTAGATTCAGTCACTAATATTATTCGACAACAGGCTGATGAAGAACTAGGGATTAGGGATGCAGGCAAACTTAAATCTCTGGCATTTGTCTACTTGTGTGTCAAAACAATTTTAGATTTAGATGCCGATCTTACTTTTGATTGCCTAACTGAAGGTGGTGGAGATTTCGGTGTAGATGCTATGCACATTTCTGAGGAATATGATGGTGAATTTACAGTTAGTTTATTCCAGGTTAAGTATAAGAATAATCTCGAAGGTAATGCCAACTTTCCCGAAAACGGAATTGAAAGTCTTGTCAAGTCAATTAGGTACTTGTTCGATCCTAGAACAGAATTAAAATATATCAATCAGCGTCTGCTGACCAAGGTAGAGGAAGCTCGTAGTTTAATTCGAGATGGCTATATTCCCCAGGTTCGAGCAATAGCTTGCAACAACGGATTGACATGGAATGCAGCAGGCAAAGAAACAATTGCGCGTAATGATTTTGGCGACCAGGTTACATGGGAACATGTCAATCATCAAAGCTTAGTAAAAATTCTCCAAGCATCCAAGCCAGTTAAAGATACTTTGCAACTAAGTGGTAAAGCGATCGTTGAAGATATGGAATTTAGCCGAGTACTTGTAGGCAGAATTTCAGTAACTGAAATTTCAACTCTGATCGATCGACATGGAGAACGCTTACTCGAAAGAAATATTCGTCGTTATTTAGGCTTACAAGGAAACAGAGTCAATGAAGGTATTCGCCAGACTTTAATGAGTGATGAAAAGAATAACTTTTATTTTTACAACAATGGCATAACTCTAACTTGCGACAATTTTTCTTATAATGCTTTGCAAAACGGTGATTATCAGGTGCGAATCGAAAACTTACAAATTATTAATGGTGGTCAAACCTGTATGACGATCGCTAAAACATTGCAAGAGCCAAATCTGCTAACCAAAAATGCTCAAGCTTATGTTCTCCTGCGACTTTATCAATTGCCTAGTGATAACGATGATTTAGTCCAAAAAATAACTTATGCTACTAACAGCCAAAATCCAGTGGATCTAAAAGATCTCCGCGCAAATGATGAGCGTCAGCAAAGATTAGAGATTGATATTCAGCAATTAGGATTTAACTATCGTCGCAAACGTTCTGACACAGGTACTCGATTAACCACCGATATTACTTCTGGTGTAGCTGCTGAAGCAATACTATCAGTCTGGCAAGAGAAACCGCAGCAAGCAAAGTTCTTTGCTCGCGAACATTTTGGTAAGCTGTATGATTCAATTTTTACAGATCGGCTCAACGGCGCACAAGTAGTAATTGCAGTCCAACTATACAGAATCGCCGAAAACCGCCGCAAACGTCCAGAAGCCAGCGATCCTGATTTTGTCCGTTATGCTTCATGCTTTATTGCTATGCAGATGGGGCGAAGATTGCTCAGTGAGATGAAGCTTCGCAAGCAAGATATTAATCATCAAAATTTTCAAATTGCACGTCAATTAATTGAAAAAAATGTTGATACCTATTTCAATAATGCTGTTCAAGATATTCGACAAGCACTTGAGAATCTTTATGGAGTGCAGGAAATTTCTTTACAGCAATTATCTGCTACTTTTAGACGTGGTGATTTAATCGATCAGCTTCAGCAAATAGAAATCCGTTGAGTTGAGTTGAGTTAAACTATGCTAACGAATTACTTCTTCAACCAATCTGAAACTTGGCTCATATCTGAACAGATATCGTTGGCGAAGCCTACCGTAGGTAATCGCACCTTCATCTAATAATCTTGCCCCATGTCCAGGTTGAATATGGCTGCCACCCGTAAAACCCAAAACCGTCATCCCCGCCTGAACACCTGCCCTGACACCATAGGGACTATCTTCGATCACAATACATCGCTCTATTTCTACTTGCATTTTGTTCGCGGCAAATAGAAACAGATCGGGTGCTGGCTTACCACGACTGACTTGCTCGGCACTGAAAATATGTGGTGAGAATTTATCTAGAAGCCCAGTGATTTTCAGGGTGATATCTAGACGACTGAGTGAGCTACTAGAAGCGACACATCTGGCAGTATCAATCGAATCGATTAACTCAAAAATACCTGGAATTGGTTGAAGTTCTGTTTTGAAAGCTGTGAAGATTTGTTTTTCTGCCAATCTACGAAATTCTGCTGGTAATTGGACAGCGTGGGATGCTTCGATCGTTTTCAAGACATCTTTCGTACTTTTGCCCACAAATTGAGCCATATATTCACCCAGCTCAAATTCAATCCCAAAAGATTTTAGCAGCTCAACTTCTGCCCGATTGGACAAAATTTCACTATCAATCAGCACACCATCACAATCGAAAATAATCAGGTCAAATTTCATAATGTTTGGCATGACTCGATCCTTTAATTATCCTGAGATCTTACGCCATTAGATGTTCGATCGAATCGTAGCATCTGCCAACATACCTTGAAAGAATTCAGCTAGTGGAATCCCTGATTCCTTAGTCATTGCAGAGAGGACACTGCTTTCAGCGAAGGAGCAGTATAAACCCGCTTCCAGAAAGTAAGGATTTCCCAGCGGATCGATCCGAAAATCAAATAGGCTGTAATGACGACAGCCCAGAGCTAGATGGGCTTTTCGCGCCATCGCCCACACCCGCTCGGTAATCGGATCGCTAGGATCGACAATCCATGAATGGGTAGCTTCTTTTGCTGCAAAATCTAAGTCACCATCATCATTTTGCTTGAGCTTGTCGGCATAGCTACGGATTGGGCGTGTATTGGGATCTAGGGCATACTCTTCTAGTGGTAAGCAGACTAGCTCACCAGCTCGAACGATAATGCCACAGCGGACTTCTCGCCCCAGCTCAATGAACGTTTCGACTAGCACTTCATCGCCCTGAGTTAAAGCTGTCTGGAATGCTGCATCATAGTCAGCAGGATCTTTAACCAATGTTACACCGATCGAGTTATCCCCATTCATCGGCTTGATTACCAGCGGGAAATTGATGCTGGGACGATCTCCAGCCCGCAGCACTTCGCCAATAGGTACAACCACTCCAGCCGCTGCGACAACGGCTTTTGTCTTGGCTTTGTCAGCAACTAATGCCATCAAATCGGCGGTGTTGCCCACATAAGGAATATTTAATAAGTCAAATAAAGCGCGATATTGAGTCATCCCAGGTACACAAAACATTTGCGGTACCATCACATCGATCTTTAGATCTATTAATACTTGAATTGCTGCGGCGATCGATAATGCAGGAGACTCGGCAATATCTGCTTGATCTAATGATACTGGAAATCTCCAGGTTTGATCGGGTGAAATATAGGCAATGTGAAATTCATATAGTGCTGGATTGGCAGTATTTTTGAGGCAATCTTGAGCATAAAGCCTGGATAGATCGCAGTAGAATTCACTGACAGCAGATCCAACTAAATGTAACACTTTTAATTTAGGCATCGCATTCGTAGGGTGGGCATTGCCCACCAGCTAGATTTTGGTTAATATCCATCTAATAAACAAATCTACTGAGGCGGCATAATTCTTCAGTTGCTTGTGGGTTAGGGCGGGTTCGTTCGTTATTTATTAGATAGTTTCAGTGATTTCTAGCATAAACCCGCCCCTACAGACTTTGGTTTAATCTCCACCAATTTCCACCAATTTACCGATGTTAAAATCAATCCGAATCCACTGCTTAGGATTGCGTAAATTGCCCAATAGCAATAGTGGAATATGCCAATGATGTACCATTAAAAACGGCAGTGGATCTTGCCAATCAAAGATAGCATCCTTACCTTGAAAGATAATTTGCAATCTTTGCCAGGTTAATTTTAGTGAATACAAATGAGTTAACAACCGCCAGATCTCATGATAAGTCCAATAAGTGGGACGACTAGATTGTAATGGTTGAACGGTAGATTCGATCGCATCTGGTTGTAAATAAGCAGTGGCAACATCAGGATGATTATAAAACATCGTGATCGCTGAATGGGTGCGAGGATTGCATTCGATCGCGTACACTTGCCCATCATCTTCTGCTTGCATGAAATCGAGGGAGATTTGTCCAGTTAGTTTTAAACTACCTGCAAAAGTCCGAATCCAATCTTCGATCTCTGGTCGATCTACATGCTGATAATTTACTTGGAATGCTGATGATTCACAGCAGCAATGTAACTGTAGATGACCATCTCGAACGGTACTATGAGTACAGTATTCTTGCCCTGGAATATACTCTTGCATAATCCACGGTTTACTTTCTGATATCGGTAATGACTTGACAAAAGCCGCAGTTTCAGCAGGTGTATCGCAAGGTAATTTAGTCAGATCCAATCGTCGAATTGAATCGTAGGGAATACTTTTGATAATATATTTGCGCTGTTCGCCAGTGAAATCAAAATCGATAACTTGTTGGGAATTGGTAATCAAATAAGATTTTGGTACGCGCAAACCCAGAGCTTGAGCAGCAGTCGCAAATTGATATTTGTCATCCAATCTTTCTAGCATTTCCACATCTACGTGCATCACCGAACAGTAGGGTGCGAGTACTGTCTGAACCGCTGCATCATAATAACTCGCAACTGGGCTACAAACAGGCACATAGACATTAACGCCTTCGCGCTTAACGATATCTAATAAAGCTTGTGGGTATTGAGACGATCGAGGATCTGGTACAGTATAAAACTTATCTATTGCCCATGAATAACGATGTCCTGTCAGCCAGTATTTATCAGTTTCAATTAATATAACTCGATGACCAGCATTATGGAATGATCGAGCTAACTGTAAAGCTTTGGTCATCTTACCACCACTAATCAAGATTGTTTGAGGATTAGCCGCAATGGATTTTGGTTTAAATGATTTGGTAAGAGTGGCTGTGAGTAACGCGATCGCTGTTAATGTTAGATTTAGCGGTAGTACTAATAGCAATAACGCGAGAGTAGCTAAAGTTTTTAGCCTAATTAGAGAAGTATTTCCAGCTATTGTCTTTGACTCAGATGGCATCACTGCAACTGAAATTGTTTTTGTCATTGTTTGATAAGTGTTGCAGTGAAAACTGTCTGGAGTTCGATCGAGATAGAAACGCCTACGATTGTTGGCGGAGCCTTCCCGTAGGGTAATCGTGGCTGAGAATGCAAAGTCCGCCTATGCGGACTAATACTACGATACTTGCTATTGTCTTAACCGAACCATATTTCGCCTACGCGGACTGGATAATTAGTCCGCGTAGCGAAATATACTCCAGAAAACGTTGTCGAACAGTATTTGTCAGCGTTGGAAAGTAAAAATAAGAACTCGATGCTGCAATTAACTGATGAAGATTCAAATCTAGCTACTGCCGTCAGTGCCAAAATTAGTAAGATTGGAGGATATAAAATTCAGAACAAACAAATTGTGTATGATAAGTTTACACCAAACTTATGGAACGCTAGAATCAAAGGCGATTATGTCGATCGACAGGGACTTGCCAAAAAGCTCGAAGACTCAATTTCAATTCAATATCAAAGTAAGGGAGAACCAAAAGCCTATGCGGGACGTTGGTACTTACGAATAGATAAATAGGTTTATAGCTAAACTAATTCAACACAATCTCTAATAGCCTTTGAATTGTCGGCGAATCGTCATTCATCCGCCAGACGATCGCAATCTTTGCGAGTTTCTCTATGCCCAAAGATGCCGCAATCGGTTTATAAATTACGCCCTGACGTTGAGCTTCTTGAATTGATTCCGGTAAGATTGATACGCCCATATTTGCAGATACTAAACTAACGATCGTCTGCATCTGAATACACTCTTGCACCACCTGAGGACTAAATCCAGCCGCCTGACAAATCGCAATAATCGGATCGTATAATCCAGGTGCAAGCTGGCGCGGAAATAAAATAAACGGCTCTGATATTAATAATGAGAGATCTATCTCGCTCAACTTTGCTAAGTGATGATTTGTCGGTAAAGCGACAACTAAAGACTCCTGAAAAATCACCTGAATGTTTAGATCTCGATCTCCAATTGGTGGACGAATTAATCCAATATCAATTTTACCTTCACGTAACCAAATTAACTGTCGATCGGTAGTAAGTTCATGCAGCTCAATCTGAACATGAGGATAACGATCTCGAAACTGTTGGAGCATCACTGGTAAGATATTATAAGTCGCCGAACCAACAAAGCCGATCGAGATTTGTCCGAGTTCACCCCGACTAGTTTTCCGCCCAATATCGATCGCCCGATCTAATTGTTGAAAGATCTGAGTTACTTCAATTAAAAAAGCTTGTCCAGCGGGAGTAAGTGAGATCGATCGTTTAGTCCGATTAAATAATTCAAAGCCCAACTCTGCTTCTAAATCTTGGATTTGCTTACTCAATGGTGGTTGAGCAATATGTAACTTTTCTGCTGCTCGTCCAAAGTGTAATTCGATAGCGACAGTACTAAAATAGCGTAAGTGGCGAAGTTCCATGCTCAAAATATAACATGAACACAATCTCAAAAATCGATCCTAACAAAGTATATTTAGTTACGAGCAATGCTGAATCAGGTACGTTAGAATCTCTACCCGTTGATAGTCAACTAGAAACTATCGATCTCGATTGGTTGTTGCAGTCTAATCTACACTTTAGCAAAGATGACAAAGTTTGTATCGATTCTGAAGCTGCGATCGAATTAGTCACAAGTAGAATCGACTATCCTGCCAAGCACCAAGCAGTTAAACTACTCAAAGATAAATACGCTTTTCGACAGATGCTTAGGGATATGTATCCTCAATATCAATATCAACTTGTGAAAGCAAGTGAGATTCAGGGCTTACAGATCGATCAAAAATCCATCATCAAACCAGTCAAAGGAGTATTTGGCACAGCCGTCAAAATCATCAATAGTGATACCGATCTAACTAGGTTGAGTGAAAAGCTGCAATCTGAACTACTTAAAAATAAGAGTGTATTTACCGAGGGAGTTCTCTCTCAAGAAGATTTTATCATCGAACAGTATATTGAAGGTGAAGAATACGCCGTCGATATGTTTTACAACTCAGTCGGCGATACCTGCATCACAAATATTTATCACCACCCCATTCCAGCAAATCGATGTTATCTGCATATTATCTACTATGCTTCAAAAGCAGTATTTGATCGAATTTATACTAAAGCCAAATCTTTCTTTGCAGCACTCAATAAAATATTAAATGTCACCAATCTGGCTATTCATGGCGAATTTAAGTTAGATGGTGAAGAATTGGTGCCGATCGAACTAAATAGCTTACGATTTGGTGGGATGGGACTAGGCAATATGGTTTTTCATTCATTGGGCGTAAATCCATACCTCTATTTCCTAAATGACGTAGAGCCTAATTGGCAGCTACTCTGGCACGACAAAGAGCAAGATATCTTTACTTTCTTCATTGCCTATAACGGGGTAAACGTCGATCTAGCGAACCATAAGCCCAACTACAGCTTGCTTGAACAACAATTCACACAAATATTGTTCAAGCAATATTTTGACTATCAACATCAACTAGTTTTTGGGATTTACTGTCTCAAAGAAAGCAGTCAAAATTTGCCAAAACTGTTAGAAATTGAATTTGATAATTTCTTTGAGTAGATTTTGACATGGGATTAACCATGATTAATACTTTTAAAGTATTAGTTACGATCTAAATATATATTGGACAAGCACAAACATCCTTGCCTATAGTAGGAATACAGAGAGGCAGTCATCAATTACTAGATATGAGTAAAAATACGTTATTCGATAAAGTCTGGGAATCCCATACCGTTGCAGTCTTGCCTTCGGGACAAACACAGTTATTCATCGGCTTGCACCTGATCCATGAAGTCACCAGTCCTCAAGCGTTTGCGATGATGCGCGATCGAGGATTGAAAGTTGCTTACCCAGATCGTACCGTCGCCACCGTCGATCATATCGTACCAACAGAAGATCAATCTCGTCCACTAACCGATAGCCTCGCCGAAGAGATGATGCAACATCTCGAAAACAACACCAAAGAGCATGGCATTCGTTTCTATAACGTCGGTTCCGGTAGCCAAGGCATTGTCCACGTAATTGCGCCTGAACAGGGGCTAACCCAGCCTGGAATGACGATTGCCTGTGGAGATAGTCACACCTCTACCCACGGTGCATTTGGAGCCATAGCGTTCGGAATTGGCACCTCTCAGGTTCGAGATGTATTAGCTTCCCAAACCTTGGCTCTGGGTAAATTAAAAGTCCGCAAAATCGAAGTCAATGGCACCCTCCAACCAGGCGTATATGCCAAAGATGTAATCTTACACATCATTCGCAATCTCGGTGTCAAAGGTGGTGTAGGTTATGCCTATGAGTTCGCCGGAACTACCTTCGAGCAGATGGATATGGAAGCCCGAATGACTGTCTGTAATATGGCGATCGAAGGTGGAGCCAGATGTGGATATATTAATCCCGATCGAGTCACTTATGATTATCTCAAAGGGCTAGATTTTGCACCTAAAGGAGCAGATTGGGAAAAAGCCATCGCTTGGTGGGAAAACATTCGCAGCGACAAAGATGCTCAATACGATGATGTCGTCGTCTTCGATGCTGCTGAAATTCCCCCAACAATCACTTGGGGAATCACTCCCGCTCAAGGTATCGGCGTAGACGAACTCATTCCGACAGCCGCACAGATGCCAGAGGATGAGCAAGCAATCGCCGAAGAAGCCTATCAGTACATGGATCTCGCGCCAGGTACACTAATTATCGGTACCAAAGTCGATGTTTGCTTCGTTGGAAGCTGCACCAACGGACGCATCACCGACTTGCGCGAAGCAGCCAAATTTGCCGCTGGCAAACAAGTAGCAACTGGAGTCAAAGCCTTCATCGTTCCTGGCTCCGAGCGGGTGAAAAAACAAGCCGAAGCCGAAGGGTTAGACGTGGTTTTTAAAAATGCAGGCTTTGAATGGCGCGAGGCTGGGTGCTCGATGTGTTTGGCGATGAATCCCGACAAGCTAGTTGGGCGACAAATCAGCGCATCATCTTCCAATCGTAACTTCAAAGGTCGCCAAGGTTCTTCATCGGGGCGGACATTATTGATGTCGCCTGTGATGGTAATCGCGGCGGCGGTGACAGGGAAAGTTACCGATGTGCGGGAATTGATGAATTAAAAATCGAAAGTTATGACTAGAAGAGTTGAAGTCATTCCACACGATCCCAATTGGCTTGATCTATTCGAGACTGAATCCAAACAGATTGCAATTGCCCTGGGTGAAAATGCTATTGCAATTCATCATATCGGCAGTACATCGATCGAGACAATTTATGCTAAACCAATTATTGATATTTTGGTTGAAGTTAAATCTATTGATCGAGTTGATGACCAAAATTCATCAATGCAATTACTTGGATATCATTGCATGGGCGAGTTTGGGATTGAGAAACGACGGTTTTTCTTGAGAGATAATCAGAATGGAATTAGAACTCATCACATTCATGCCTTTGAAGTTGGTTCAGCTCAGATTGCCAGACACTTAGCATTTAGAGACTACTTGAATATTCATATCGAAGATGCACTAATTTATAGCTTGCTAAAACGATCGCTAGCGAAAAAACATCCATATGACATTCAGGGATATATGGATGGGAAGCATGAATTGATTCAGGAGATTGATCGTAAAGCGGCAGAGTGGCGAAGGCGAAATTTATCATAATCAGAAACAAAATTGAAAGATTTATAAGCTTAAAGTTTAACACTGGTAATTACCATGATTCAACTCCAAGAAAAACTGATAACTAGCACCTGGATTAAAGCAGATTGGGAGAATTATATTACAACGATCGAGTCTCCAGAACATGAAAAACATCAAGGCTATTATTATAATGGTTACATGAGGATTGAAGATATGCCAACAGGTGCAGACCACTCTCGCTATCATGTACTAATGACATTTGCAATCAATCTATTTTGTACGATCGGCGGGATTGCAATTAATGGATTTGATAATTGTAGCTATCGTAAAGTTGGCATCAGAGAATGCCAGCCCGATCTATCTTATTACTGTGGAGAAAGAGCAAGATTAGCACCTGTAGGTACATCCGTTATCAACTTAGATGAACAAGCTATTCCAGATTTAATAATTGAGATTTCCAACACTAGTATTAGCGGCGATCTCGGTGCAAAACGTTTCCTATATGAAGAAATGGGTGTTTCAGAATATTGGATCGTAGATGTTCAGAATACACTGATTTATGCATTTGAAATAATCGATCGAGGTAGCCGCAGAATCGATACTTCTCTGGTATTGCCAGAACTATCGATCGATACAATCTCAACAGCATTAACTCTCAGCAAAGAACAAGATCAATCCCAAATCGGCAAATGGCTAATGAGTGAATTCCAAACCTAAACTATTCACTATTCACTATCCACTATTCACTAATTAATCATGTCACAACGTCAAAATATCTCCACCGGATCGAAATGGGAGCCAATCCTCGGCTACTCCCGCGCTGTCAAAGTCGGTAACACCATCCACGTCGCTGGTACCACCGCATCAAATACCGCAGGTGAACTCGTCGGAATTGGCGATGTATACGCCCAAACCAAACAAATCATCCTCAACATCGAATCAGCCCTCCAACAAGCCGGAGCCAGCCTCACAGATGTCGTTCGGACTCGGATCTACTGCACCAACATCGACGAATGGGAACTCATCGGCAAAGCCCACGGCGAATTCTTTAGTGAAATCCGCCCTGCGATGGCATTGGTAGAAGTCAGCCGTCTGATTGCTCCTGATATTTTAGTTGAGATTGAAGCTGAAGCGATCGTGCAGAGTTAGCGTTGGGCATAGATCTTACCCACCCCGTCGCTACGCGCCACCCCTCCAAGGAGGGGATTTCGACCTTACCCTCTACCCTCTAAACAATGAATAGCCAAATCTCCACTATCTCCGGTACTGCCATTCCCCTGACTGGCAACGACATCGATACCGATCGAATTATCCCTGCCAGATTTCTCCGCTGCGTCACCTTTGATGGCTTGGGTGCCAACGTCTTTGAAGACGATCGAATCCAGCTCAAAGGTACACATCCTTTCGACTTGCCTCAATTTCAAGGTGCAAATGTCCTTGTTGTTAATAGCAACTTCGGCTGTGGTTCCAGTCGCGAACATGCACCTCAAGCTCTGGCTAAATGGGGCATCCAAGTAGTCATCGGTGAAAGTTTTTCCGAAATCTTTTTTGGTAACTGTGTCGCGATGGGAATTCCCTGTCTCAATGCTGATGCAGCAACTATTACCGAACTTCAAGAGATTATTCGGGACAATCCCCAAACGCCAATTAGTGTCGATCTCGATGCTCTGCGCGTTAGATGTGGCAAGTTTACCACCTTAGTCTCGATCGGCGAAGGCTCCCGCCAGCAGCTCACCAACGGCACCTGGGATGCCTGTGGTCAATTAGTTGCCAATCTCAGCCAAACGAAAGTCACAGCTAGTAAGTTACCTTATGTTGCTTGGGGATAGCTAACGATGATCGATCGATCCCAGGCACTATTCACATCAGTTTTGATTTGCAGCCTATTTCAACACTATACAGATCTGCCTAACTAAATGATAATAAATCGCAAAAATGCTCGCTGTTTTGCATCATAATATGGAAAGATGTCAAAACCTCATTCCAATTTTGAACAAATGAACATGAAACGACGAGCATTCCTGGCTACTGGTGTCGCACTGACAACGGTAGCGATTCATCAAGCGTTGAATACTAGCAGTAACTTTGCTCAAACTGACAAAGTGCTCAATCTCTATTCAGCACGGCACTATGATGCTGATAACCAGGTCTATGAGGGCTTCTTCAAAAAAACTGGGATTAAGGTCAATCTGGTTGAAGCACCTGCTGATAAGCTGATTGAACGAGTCAAGAGTGAAGGAGCTAATAGTCCAGCGGATGTGATTATTACGGTGGATGCTGGCAACTTGTGGCGCGCTCAACAAAGCGATTTGTTCCAAAAAATTCCCGCAAGTAGCCGACTATATTCTAAGATTAGTCGCAATCTGTACGATCCTGATGGTTACTGGTTTGGCTTTACCAAACGCGCCCGTGTGATCATGTACAACAAAGCCAGAGTCAAGCCTAGCGATCTTGCCCGTTATGAAGATCTAGCGAATCCAAAATGGAAGGGTAAGCTGCTAGTTCGATCATCAAGCAATGTCTATAATCAATCCCTAGTTGGGGCAATGATCGCGGCAATCGGCGAACCAAAAACAGAGAGCTGGGTCAAAGGAATGGTGGCGAATCTAGCTCGGAAACCTAGCGGTAATGATACTGCGATGATTAAAGCAGTAGCAGCAGGTGAAGGTGATATAACTATTGCGAATACTTATTATCTTTCTAGGCTAGCAACTTCTAGTAAACCAGAAGATCGCGCTGTCGCTGAGAAAGTCGGGGTTATTTTTCCCAACCAGGGAGATCGTGGTACTCATGTCAATATTAGTGGTGGCGGGATTGCCAAGTTTGCACCCAACAAAGCCGCTGCACTAATGTATCTAGAATATCTAGCGAGTCCAGAAGCTCAACGAATCTTTGCTGGAAGTAATTTTGAGTATCCAGCAGTCAACGGTGTTCCAATTAATGCAACGTTGACAGAATTTGGTAAATTCAAAGCCGATTCATTGAATCCCAAAGTTTTTGGGCAAAAGAATGGGGCTGCGTTGCGAGTCATGGATCGATCGGGCTGGAGTTAGATAGTTGATAGCTACTACGATGGTGAAGATCGATTCTCTTTTGGAGATGGCTCTCCGCCCACGACTTTGACCATCTGCCAACTTAGCAACAGCACAGGCAATAGCCCAACTAGGACGATCGCCAGTGCTGGAGCCGCAGCTTCGGCGAGACGCTCATCCGAAGCCAGATTGTATACCCGAATCGCGAGGGTATCAAAATTAAATGGTCGGATGATTAGAGTGGCGGGTAGTTCTTTCATCACATCCACAAATAC
>JANNBD010000203.1:0-7729 GCA_031385105.1 Chamaesiphon sp. OTE_78_metabat_374 | reverse complement strand
TATATTGGATCTTGGCTTTACCACAGCCCTGTTGTTCGGCATAGTCGATGATCGATTTCTTTGCACTCACCGAATCTAAACCATCGAATTGACTGGAGTTGATTATCACGCCAGCTTCGGTATAGGCGGCGGTGAGCAGTTCGCCGGATTGCTCGGCGGTTGGCGCGATGACTTGGGTGATGGGTAACTGATATTGCGTCGCAAATTTGAAGTCGCGGACATCATGAGCGGGAACGCCCATGACTGCGCCTGTTCCGTACTCATACAGGACATAATCAGCAATCCAAATCGGTACTTCGGAGCCAGTGAAGGGATTGATCGCCATCGCGCCAGTAAATACGCCCCGCTTGGGCTTATCTTCGGCAGTTCGATCGATCTCACTTTGATTCTTGATTTCTTCAACAAAGGCATCGACAGTCGCCTTTTGGTCTGGAGTGGTAACTTGAGCGGTTAAGGGATGCTCTGGAGCTAGGACGATGTAGCTCACGCCATAGACGGTATCGGGACGAGTGGTAAATACAGTAATCTTTTCACTTTTGCCGACAATAGTGAATTCTAGATTTGCCCCGATCGATTTACCGATCCAATTTGCCTGCATTAACCGAACTTTTTCTGGCCATCCGGTTAACGTATCCAGATCGGTCAATAATTGGTCGGCATAGTCGGTGATTTTAAAGTACCACTGTTTGAGTGATTTCTTCTCAACGATCGCCCCAGATCGCCAGGAACGCCCATCTCCATCGACTTGTTCATTGGCGAGGACGGTTTGATCGATCGGATCCCAATTCACAAAGCCTTCTTTTTGGTAAGCTAATCCACCCTCATAGAACTTGAGGAAAATCCACTGCGTCCAGCGATAATATTCTGGCGAACAGGTGGCGATTTCTCGATCCCAATCGATCGATAAGCCCAATTTCTGCAACTGTCCCCGCATGTGGGCAATATTTTGATACGTCCAAGTCGCCGGATGAATTCCCCGCTCGATTGCCGCATTTTCGGCTGGCAATCCAAACGCATCCCAACCCATCGGATGCAACACCCGATACCCCTGCATCCGCTTTTGTCTGGCTACTACGTCAGTAATTACATAGTTCCGCACATGTCCCATGTGCAGATTCCCCGATGGATAGGGAAACATCGACAGGGCATAAAATTTAGGCTTATTGCTAGTGGTATCGGTTTTGTATAAGTTTGCAGCCGTCCAGGATTGTTGCCATTTAGACTCGATCTCGGCGGGGTTGTAGATATTTTCCATCATGAGTTGGGAGTTGGAGAGACTTGGAGACTGGGGGATGGGGAGACTTGGAGACTAGTCTCGATCTGCTAACCCATTCATCATTTTAACCTGAACCCCCCGCGAACTATATAAAAAACTGTCTTAATTCCCTGATGCTGGCAACTACTTCTTCTGCACATCACCAATAAACGATCCACTGTTCACTATCCACTATCCACTCACTACACCAGAGATATAACTTCAATACTAGAAACTATGTACCAACATTAAGAATCTAAACTTTTATGAACTCGATCGATGGTGGTTCTCAGCTAAGTGGTTTAAATTAGACGAAGTAGCTACTTGAGCTTATTTTTATATTTAAAATTTTATGACTACTGGCGATTTATCTGGTGCGGGAATGAATCGAGACTACGGCAATAATAAAACCATTCCCAAGGTGACACTCCCGACAATGATTCGGTTGGGATTATTTCAGATGGGTTTGGGGATGATGTCAGTGATGGTATTTGGCGTGCTCAATCGAATTTTGATTCGAGAATTGGCGGTACCAAGTACGATCGCTACCGTGATTTTAGCACTGACTTTATTTGTCGCTCCAGCGAGAATTATCTTTGGTCAATTATCGGATACTAAGCCAATTTTTGGTTATTACCGAACTGGTTATATCTGGATGGGTGCGGCGGGACTGGTAACGAATGCAATTATTGCGGTGCAGGTAATGTGGCAACTGGGCGCGAGTCTGAAGCTGGAAGGCTGGACGATGACAACCTATGGCTGGGCTGGATTGCTGGGCTTGATTTTCGCTCTGTATGGTTTGTCGGTGAGTATGTGTTCGACTCCCTTTGCGACTTTACTGGTGGATATTACTGATGAGGACGATCGATCCAGGCTGGTGGCAGTCGATTGGTCGATGTTGATTGGCGGTACAATTATCGGGGCAATTACGATCGGCATCTTGCTCAAATCATTACAAATTGATGCCACTATTGAAGCTGTTCAGAGTCAAATTAATCGGTTATTTTTGATTATTCCTGGGGTTGTCTGTCTATTCACGATCGTGGCAACTTGGGGCGTGGAAAAGAAGTATTCGCGGTTTGCCAATCGAGTGGGTAAACAACAAGTCGGCTCCCATTTATCACTAGGGCGGGCAATTGGAATTCTCACCGCTAGTCGCCAAACTCAGGTATTTTTTACCTTTCTCGTGGTGATGACACTGGGCTTATTTATCCAAGATCCGATTCTAGAAACCTATGGCGGGGAAGTATTTAAACTAACGGTGGGTGAAACGGCTCAGTTAAACGCTTTTTGGGGCGGGGGCACGTTATTGGGTTTGAGTGCGGCGGGATTTTGGTTTATCCCCAAACTAGGCAAGCAGAAGACAGCACGGCTGGGTTGTATGCTGGTTGCCGCATCAATGATCTGGATCGTTGCGGCAGGATTTGACCAAAATCCGCTGTTTCTCAAGCTAGCGTTGCTGCTATTCGGGATCTGTTCGGGCTTGGTGACAACTGGTGCGATTACGATGATGTTGGATCTGACGGTGCCGGAAACTGCGGGTACTTTCATCGGTGCGTGGGGATTATCCCAAGCCTTAGCCAAGGGTTTGGCAACGGTGTTTGGTGGTGGTGCTTTGGAGCTGGGTAAATACTTTGCTCCCAATCTCACGCTTGCCTATGGATTCGTGTTTAGTCTCCAAGCTTTGGCAATGATTATTGCCGTTAAGCTGCTCGACAGAGTGAATGTCCGCGAGTTTCAGACGACGGCGAAGGATGCGGTTAAAGCGGTGATTGCGGCGGATTAGGCGTTAGCCCAGGCTTTAGGTTTTAGGCTTTTAGGCTCTAGGGAATGCCTGATCGAAATTAGTGAATATGTTAGGATACAAGCGCAGAGATTTTGTGCTTGTATCTTTTATTTTGTACCTGTAAGTTATGTCGATCGAAACCGATACCAATCCTGAATCGTCTAACAGCGAAGAAGTTAAAGCAGAACCGATTCTCTGTCCTCACTGTTTGCGGACTAAGAGTAATGGGATTAAATGTAAGGGTATTTGCGTTGCTGAGAGTGATTATTAAACGGGAATATTCAGTCCGCGCAGGCGGACTTTGCATCACTAGCGGCGGTTTTAACCGCTGGCAAACCTAAATCGTTTCTGCTGTCTGTTCTTGAATCACCGCACTCCAGTTATCTTCTGTCATCGCAGCAGCAAACTGATCACGCTTCTGTTCGTCGCTAATTACCGCAGCATCCAATTCTCGGCTCAAGGCACTATCCGCCATTGCTCGGCGCAGTTTGAGCTTCTTCTCCTCGTAGGCGGCTTGCTCTTGTTCAGACATCGCTGCTTTGGCAATTTCGCCGACAGTGGTTGCCCAGACTCCACCAGCACCAGTATTTCCAGGTGGAATTGTTTCTAGTTCGGCAATCCAGGTATCCCGTAAACTTTCCATCTCCTCTCGCTTGGGAAACTTAAATGGTTGCACCCGCACCTGGGCACAGATATCATCGCCATGCTCGGCAAGATGCCCCTTGAGGGAGGTCAAAACATTGCGGGAGTAACCAATAAACTGAGTCTGGTTGTCGGTGTTTAGAACGGCATACACACCTGCCACTCGCGCATTTTCGGCGAGTGCTTGCCACTCAGAGAGAGAGCAGACTCGTTCGCGTAGCGTCTCTGGAAGAGAATCGAGATCCAGATTTAGCTGTGGTTGAATAGTCTCAGCACCATGTTCGTCAGCCGCACTATACAAAAAGTCGTGTAATCCCTGATGATTGGTGGGGACGTTCTGATGTTCGATCGCTAAATCTGGCGTATTTTCCATTGTTGTCAATTCGATGTGTAAGCAGCTAGAACTATTGTAGATGGTCGATCTATCCCAAAGTCCCTAGCAAGTAAGAATCGTCATGATTCTATTTCGGTTGGTGCGTTATGCTCCGCAGTAACACACCCTACAAATTTGCTCCCCTCTCCCCGCTCTCAAGTACTCGATCGAATCCCACGTAGTTCCATCTGTTCCATGAAGAATTCTTCGAGGGATGCTCGCCCTTGTTTGAGTGATAATAATTCGGCACCCATTAGCTTGAGTGTCCCCATGAATTCTTGAGGGTCGCCGTTGATTTGTCCAGACCAAATGTCATTATAATATTTGATATCGCCGATCCAACGACTGAGAATTTCTCGATTCCCCCCGCGTCCTGAAGCGTAATAATATTTGTTATTATCTGTTAGTAATTCTGATAGAGTACCACAACAAATCAGTTCACCTTGAGCTAAGATTCCGACTCGATTGCAGATCTCTTCAACTTCACTGAGAACGTGACTATTAAAAAAGACAGTTTTACCTAGATCGCCGAGGGAAATAATAATTTCACGCATCTGCTTTCGTCCCAACGGATCGAGTCCAGACATGGGTTCATCCAGAAATATGAGTTCAGGATCGTTGATTAGAGCTTGCGCCATTCCTACCCGTTGTACCATCCCTTTGGAGTACTGACGCAGTTGCTTTTTCTTGGCGGCTGATTGTGATAAACCAACTAGCTCTAGTAATGCTGGAATCCGCTGCTTTTGAACCGAACGAGGGATTTCAAATAGTCCGGCGGTGTATTCTAATAGTTCCCAACCAGTCAGAAAATCATAGAAATAAGGATTTTCTGGCAGGTAGCCAATCTTTTGTTTAACAGATCGATCGCCCAACGGTTTACCAAGCAATAATCCTTTACCAGAAGTTGGTTTGACGATGCCTAATAATGTCTTGAGCAAAGTGGTTTTCCCCGCACCATTTAAGCCTAATAGTCCAAATGTTTCACCTTCACAAACCTGCAATGTACATTCCTTCAATGACTCGACTTTACGATCGAGGAAGAAGCCCGTACGATATACTTTGCGGAGTTGATATGTCTCAATTGCTGATTCGATCGTTTCAACCTGTGTTGAGACATCTACTATTGCGGTGCTACCAGTCATAATTCAAGCTTAGATGCGGGGGTTCGATCGCTATATTAGCCTACTCCCTTGCCAGTGACAAATTGGTTGTTTGAGGGGGCGGGTGGATAGTGGATGGTGGATGGTGAATGGTGATGTCTATTTCTTGGGTGGGAAGGGGTTCTTTCTAGATTTTGACGATCCAGCGGCGGCGATACATGAGATAAGCCACTCCCAACCATAATAAGACTGTGGAAATCGCAAACAACACACCACTATTGAGCGCACCAGCCCAGCCGAATAGTTGGTTGCTCAATAACGCATAAATAGATTTGGCTGTATCGCCCGTGCCGATCTTGTTTACCATCAATAGCTTGATTAAGACGATCGAAGCAACATAGATAAAGATGGCATTTAACCCCATAATTTCAAAAGGTTTAAACCATTTAATCTGCTTGCGAACATCTACTAATTCATAACAAGCTGCCAGGGAAATTAAGCCCCATCCGGTTGTCACTAAAACATAGGAACTCGTCCAGAGTTTCTTATTAATTGGGAAAAAGCCATTCCAAACCAAACCAATTACCAAAGCTGCCAACCCAAACGTTAATAAACTAACGCTAGTCCGCGATGATACTGACTGTCGTTTGAGCCATGCACCTGTGAGATAGCCAAATAAAATATTCACAATTGCGGGTAATGTCCCAAACAATCCTTCTGGATCGCTCAGAGACTTAGAACCTTTGTGCAGATGAGCTGGAGTGATAATCAATCGATCGATATAAGCCCCAAAGTTACCAAATTTGCTAAACACGCCATCCGCATTATCAAAAGCCGGAATAAACGTCATCACCAACCAATAACCAATCAGAATCTCCGCTGCTAAAATCCATAATCCTCGCTCAGACAGCAGCAAAATCGCGATCGAGCTAGCCAAAAAAGCAATCCCAATTCGTTGCAATACTCCCATAATTCTCAGGTGTTCAAGATCGTGAAATAGCTTGGGTTCAGTGAAATTATAATTCCAGAATAAGTTATTTAAAACTAAGCCTAGTCCAAATAAAATCGCACTGCGTCGAATAATTTGCCAGTAAACTTGCTTGGTAATAGGGGCTTTCCCACTCGTATATTTCGCGAGGGAAAAAGCCATCGCCACGCCGATAATATATAGAAAGAAGGGAAATACTAGATCGGCGATCGTCAAACCATGCCAAGGCGCATGATCTAGCCAAGGATAAGTATCGCCGAGACTAGCCATGTTAACTAAAATCATCACAGCCATCGTTATGCCGCGAAAGACATCGAGGGAGATTAGGCGCATGGTGGGAACGGGGGTGTGGGGAGTGTGGGATGTGTGGGATGTGTGAGCGAGTTGCGAAGATCTTACCCACCTCGCCCTTACGGGCACCCCTCCCAGGAGGGGATTTTCCAGTAAAGCCTAAAGCCTATTCCGATTCTTGTTCTTCGCTACCAATTAACAAAATCAGCGTAGCGATACAGGCGAAGAAGGCACCGACGGTGAAGGTAAAGCCGGAGCCGATGGTGTTCCAGCACCAGCCAGCGATTAGATTGGCAAATAGAAGGGTGATGCCGATCGAAAGATTGAAGAGACTAAAGGCTGTACCCTGTCTAGCTGGCTCTACAGCTCGATCGACCATATCGAGCATCAAACCCTGGATCATCCCTAAATGCAGCCCATACAGGGCGAATAAGCACCAGATCTGAACACTTGTCGTAACGACAGCCAAGCCAAAATAGACAATGACGTGGAGTAGGAAGCCGAGTAGAAGTAGCCGAACTTTGAGGACTCGATCGACGATCGCGCTAATTGGATAAGATACTAGGGCAAAGACTAGATTCATGATGATTAGTCCTACCGGAATCAAGGCTGGGGTGATACTAATTTCCACCGATCTCATCAGTAGAAAGGCATCACTGGAGTTGCCGAGATTAAAGAAGATCGCTACCGTCAGCAGCAGCCAAAATTCCGATCCCAAGTAAGGTAAATCTCGCCAATAGATCGGATTGTATTTTTCGGAGAATGATTCAGATTTCTGGGGATAGCGGTTTTGGGGACTAAAGCCAGTTTTACCTGGAGCGTCATAGAATTCATCACCACCAGCCAGTAATCCAGTCATTTCGGCTGGCATCATTAGTAGTTTGCGCTGTCGTTGCACTGGCTTGACAGAAATCATCAGCAACGCCAAACCCATGCAGCTCGGAATCACGGCTCCAGAGAAAACGATCTTGTAATCATTCTGGGAGATAAACAAGATCGCACCTGCGAACACCGAACCAATACAGGCTCCAGCAATCAGTAGGGACTGGCGCAGCCTGTAAGCCTCACTCCGCATTTCTGTCGAAGTAATATCTGCCATCAGTGCTTTGCGAGGGGCGACACTGATTCCCTGTCCAAACCTGTCGCCAAATTGAGCACCAATTACCCACAATGGATCGATCGCAATCGGTAGAATCGATCGCATCAGGGTGGAAAGTCCATAGCCAATTACGGCTAGTCCCTTTTGCATCCCTAGATAGTCGCTGATTCCGCCGGAGAAGATCGAAGTCAGCGA
>JANNBD010000135.1:0-3492 GCA_031385105.1 Chamaesiphon sp. OTE_78_metabat_374 | reverse complement strand
AGTTTTAATTTACCTTGCTTCAATCCCTGAAAATCAGCAATCTTCATCTCAAATCGGGACAATCGATCGAAGACATCTTGACAAGTGGCAAATAACTCTTGCCCTGATGCCGTTAGATACAACTTTTTACCAATTTGCTCAAACAAAGGCACGCCAATATTTTGAGTTAGTTGCTTGACCTGCATTGACACTGTTGGCTGTGTCAAAGATAACTCCTCTGCTGCACGAGTGATACTAGTTAGTCTCGCTACAGTTTCAAATACTTTAAGTTGATGAAGAGTAGATTGACGCATGTAAGTTAGTGGATAGTGAATAGTGGATAGTGGATAGTGACCAGTTGATCGTAAATCCGTTAGGATCTGTAGGCTGGGTTGAAGAATGTTGGCGTAGCCTTTTTGCTAAGGCTAACGCTACGCGTTGGCAACGCCTGCGCTTTGCGCTTACGGAACGAAACAACCCAACACACCCAACTTCTATCCCATCAATATCACTCGATCGATCACATGAATTATGCCATTATCAGCTTCGATATCTGGGATGATTACGGTTGAATTTTTGACCTCGAAACCATCGGTACAATCGATTGGAATGGGTGAACCTTCGAGAGATTCCACCGTACTAAGCTTGGCGAGATCTGCTTGGGTAAACTTGCCAGATACCACATGAAATTTGAGAATGCGGGCTAATTGGGGCGGGTTCTGGACTAATGTTTGGACTGTTCCAGGAGGTAAGGCAGCAAAGGCGGCATCGACTGGGGCGAATACTGTAAATGGCCCAGGTGATTTTAATGCATCGACTAATCCTGCTGCTTGGACAGCGGCTACTAGAGTAGTGAAATTACCATTACCCACAGCGATGTCTACGATATCTGGCATATTATTTATCCTAAATTTTATTACTTGAACGCAGCTTTTTGAAAACCCAATAACCTAATAAACCTAGTAATCCAAATACAACCAGTTTAGAAACAGGTGCTAAGTATCCTTCGATCGATCCATAGTTTTCCCCTAATAGATATCCCGCCGCAGTTAGGCCAAATGTCCAGATTAAGGTACCGATCGATGAGTAAATGCTGAAAGTAGCAAGAGGCATATTATTCATCCCCGCAGGCAGGGAAATCAGCGTTCTAATCCCTGGTACCATTCGTCCAAAAAAGACGGCATTTTTGCCATGTTTATCAAACCAATCATTAACCCTGTCGATATCTTTGGCAGATACACCAATCCATTTACCATACTTATCTGTCCAGCTAGCCAACCTTTGATAATTAACTAATCGTCCCAGATAATACCAAGCATAAGTTCCCGCCATTGTCCCGACAGTACCAGCGAAAACAGCTAGTCCAAAATTCATTTTGCCCTGAGCTACGGTAAATCCAGCCAATGGCATAATCAGTTCGGAGGGAATCGGCGGAAACAGATTTTCGGCAAACATCAGGAAGCCAATGCCCCAGTAGCCTAAGCCACTCATTAAACCATTAATCCATGCCACCATATCCATATAGTTAGTGCTCAATTAGTACTGCTCAATCGATAATACCAGCTATAGTTTCTTTTCCCAAAATAAAGCTTTGCCCATTTCAGGATTTAACTCATAACCATTGAACCCAAAAGATCGATATGCTTTCTGAGCGATATGATTATGCTCTAAAACTTCTAGGGTGAGTTTACAACAGCCCAGATCGATCGCAATTTGTTCGGCAGCTTGGAGCATCAGTTTTGATAACCCTCTACCTCGGTAAGGCACAGAAACAATTACGTCATGAATATTTAGCAATGGTTGGCAGGCAAAGGTCGAAAATCCTTCTAAGCAAGTAACTAATCCCGCAGGTTTATCCTCGACAAAAGCGACGATAACATGAGCAGTTTTTCGGATCGCTAGTTCAGGAATTAAATTACTTTTAGCATAATCAGATAAACCTTGACCTCCGCCCATCGGATCGCGAGCATATTCATCCATTAATGTGAGCACAGCATCAGCATGTTGGGAAATAGCTAAATCTGCTTCAATGATTGCGATCGAGGACATAATTAAAGTAATTGATAATTGATGATTGAGAATTAACTATCGAGTTTATCAGAGTAGGGTGTGTATTGCCACCCTCTAGGATTCAATCATAATGTGTTCTATCGATAGTTATTAATTCTCAATTATCTAACGGTATTCCTGACTTTGAATGTCATTCAATCGTGCTTCTGGGCGTTTAAATCTGTCGATTTGGGATTCAAAGAATTGACGATTTGCCTGGAGATGTTTAGGGTTCTCGTCATCGAGGGGATATAATAATGCACCTCGCAAAGCTTGAATCACTGCCGAAGTTACGCAGTACATCGATCTCTGAAAACTCACGCCGCATTGAATCAACATATCATCTTTACCGCGACAATGTTGTGCGTAATAATCAACCAAGTATTGAGGCAAGAAGTGATACATATCATCCATCAGTAATGTCGGTGGAATTCCGGCACTACCGACTGGATTTACGTCTGCATATAAAATTCCATAGTGGAAATTCTTTTGCTCATCTGGTACTTGCTCTGCTTGGGCATTGTATGATTTCGTGCCGCGAAATGGAGCCGTGCGATAAAATACTGCTTCGACATAAGGTAAAGCTGCCTCATATAGCCAAGTGAATCCAGCAGATTTAGGGATGATTTCAAACATTTCTCCCTTGATATAAACATGGTGATAAATTGGTCTACCAGCGATGGCAAAAATTCCATTTACCAAGAAGTTCATTGCATCAGGAACGGAGGTAATTTTACCCTCATCGTACAGATCGCTCATTTCAAAGAAGACTGGAGCCATTACTTCCCAAAACAAGCCTAAGTTGGAATAGTAAGACATCACCCGCACCTGCTCGATGAACATCTCAGGGAAGAGTTTGTAGGCAGCCAACATCACCGGATTGCCCTTAAAATAGGCTTTAATGGCTCGATCGGCATTAGCCTTATATTCTGGGGTATCTAGGTAAGGATCGAACCGCCCACCCATGCCACGGTGCCAATACATGGCTTGCATACAGGCTTCAGCAAACTCCATGTTAATTCGATCGTGTAGCAAGTGATGGAAGATTTTGGGCATTTTGGTACTGCGCCCTTTTTCCATAAATTCGAGCAGTTCTGGATGTGCTGAAGCGACACCTTTTTGCTGGATTCGCAAATCTGCGGTGTCGCCTGCGTAATGGTTAGGTAAGTCTAAATAGGATTGGGGCAAAAAGTATTTAAAAACTGGCAGCGGGTTGATAAAAACTCGTTCGGCGATATACAGCAAGTTGCGCCAGTAAAAGTCCATCGGCACGGCGTAAGCTTTGTACAAACCGATGATTTGCATCAAGTTTTCGGGTGTATCTGGCAGCATCGCGCCACCTGCTTCGAGGCGATGAATTACATCAGCAAATTGATGGGTGGATGGGGGCAGTTTTGTGCTGGTTGTTGTTGTCATGAGTTTGAATAAGTTTGTGTGATATTAGTAAATCTGTAGGGGCGGGTT
>JANNBD010000092.1:0-5139 GCA_031385105.1 Chamaesiphon sp. OTE_78_metabat_374 | reverse complement strand
ACATAACAGGGGAATAGCGAATAAATAGCTGGCTCCAGGTAGCCACGCGCTGCTGGCGATCGTTAATAACAGCCAGACAACCAATGCCCCGATCGCCAAATCGGACATCTGAAAACGTTGACATAACCAACTGTAAATCGCCATCATTGTAGCGACAGTTAAAACGACAAAACTAACGTGATATAGATTAGCTTGATAATTGCCAATCAGAAACACTTGCAGCGATGGATTCAAACTTCGCATCAGCCACCAACCGAGAACCACTAGAATCATCAAACCGATCGCACTGAATAGAAATGCGATTGCCCCCCAACTAATACCTTTGAATGTTAATTTTCGAGCGCGAAAACCAAACCAAACTACTGCCACAGATAGAATGCTCGTTACCACCGCCAACGGTAGAACCTGTGATTCTGGATAATGCACGACAACATTGGGCAGAATATTAAAATACACCGCATTTTGAGTCGCCTGGAGAGTCTTCAGATCCAGATTACCAAAGTGTTTGAGCAGCGAAAGCGAGTAAGAACCATTATGCTGAATAATGCGGCGATCGATTTCCGTCACGTTATCTCGCCGCGTATGGTAGGCAGGGGTATCACCGCCATAGTAGAAGCCAAATCCACCGCTGCCCCGTGCTAGATATTCTTCTAAATCGCAGCCAATTTGCGCTCCTGGCAATAAACCCCAAAATGCGGGTGAGAAGGAAGTCATGCGGGGATAGGGCACTGCTTTGACAAACTCGGAGATTAACCGCTGATTGTTGCGACTGGTGATGTACATGACCGCCGCCCCTCGACTACCCGATGCTTCAAAGTTAATTGCCAGTTTCACGTCTTTTGCCCAGGGATGCTCGGTGACAAAGGCGCGTGCGCCCAACATGCCAACTTCTTCACCGTCGGCAAAGACAAAAATCAAATCGTTATTCAAGGGCGTTCCGGCACGAATTGCTCTTAAAGTTTCTAATCCCGTCACCACACAAGACCCACAATCGCTAGCTCCTGGCCCAGTATCAGCGGCATCGTAATGACCATCGAGGACGATCGCGCCCGTACTTGATGTTCCTGGAATTCGCACCAGCACGTTGTTAACTCGACCCACGCCAAACCCACCATCGCCAGGTTGTACGACTGTTGTAGTTTGGATCTCCGGTTGCAGTCCCATTGCCTGGAGTTGAGTCATCAAGTACTCCCGCACGGCAGTATGGGCAGCAGAGCCGATCGGATGCGGTGCTTGAGAGATCGCTTGGAGATCTGGTATAGTTCGATCGGCAGAAAATTCGGTCAGTGGTGCTGTTGTTGGGATTACATTGGGCGGCACCAGTTGCCAGAGGGCGATTGCGACTGCGAATAAAATCATCCCCAGGATGACCAAGGGTTGGCTCCAATGGGTTTTGTTGATCAAATTAGATTTCGGCATTGTCTGTTGATTCCTCGGCAGCGTCAAGCGTATTACAGAGAGAAGATCCTGCATCATCTGGGCTGGTAGCCGATCGATCGTCGGTGACAAATGACTTCTATCGATCGTGTTGTTACGATTCAGCAGGTGAATAGAATCACCTATGGTAAAGCCTTAACATGGAGAACTTGTGAGGATTTCTTGTGGTGAATTGGGCGCGATGGATAGAAGAATGCTGGCAATCGGCAACGTCACTGAGAAATCGATCGCGATCGGTCTAGATTGCCCTGGCTAACTGTTTTATGATTGAAAGATGCAAAAACTCACAATTACCCGACCCGATGACTGGCACCTGCATCTCCGCGATGGGGATGCGCTCAAAGCGGTGCTGCCGCATACGGTGCGGCAGTTTGCCAGGGCGATCGTCATGCCGAATTTAAAGCCCCCAGTCCGCTCAGTCGCCGATGCGGAGGCTTACCGCGATCGAATCATCGCGGTGATTCCGTCTGGTCAGCAGTTCGAGCCACTGATGACACTCTACCTCACGGATAATACTAGCCCCGCAGAGATCTTCGCCGCCAAAGCATCCCCGTTTATCAAAGCAGTGAAGTACTATCCAGCGGGTGCCACAACCAACTCAGACTTCGGGGTAACGGACATTCGGAAGTGCGATCACGTCTTTGAAGCGATGCAGCAGGTGGACATGCCGCTATTACTACATGGAGAAGTGACCGATAGCGATATTGATGTGTTCGATCGAGAGCAAGTATTCATCGAGAAACACCTAATCCCACTCAGATCGCGATTTCCCAAACTGCGCGTGGTGCTCGAACACATTACTACCTCAGATGCTGTAAAATTTGTCCAATCTGCTCACAATGTCGCGGCCACGATTACGCCCCAACATTTACTATTTAACCGCAATAATCTATTCACAGGCGGCATTCGTCCTCATTTTTATTGTCTGCCTATTTTGAAACGCGAGCAGCATCGCTTGGCACTTTTGGCAGCAGCCACATCGGGCAGCCCCAAGTTTTTTCTGGGTACCGATAGTGCCCCTCACGATCGCGACAGCAAAGAAAGTTCCTGCGGCTGCGCTGGTTGCTATTCGGCTCTGCACGCGATGGAGTTATACGCAGAAGCGTTTGAGAGCGTTGATGCCCTCGATCGACTTGAAGCTTTCGCCAGCTTCTATGGGCCAGATTTTTATCAACTGCCGCGCAATACCGACCAAATTACGTTGACCAAAACGACTTGGCGCGTTCCTGATCAATTGCCATTTATTGAATCTGGACTCGTGCCGTTACGGGCGGGTGAGGAGATGAAGTGGCAAATGGCGTGACAATTGGTGGTGAACGGGAGGTTAGTCAGCGACTGAAGTCGCCGCTGGTGATGCAAAGTCCGCCTGTCTTGAAAAGGTGCTCTACTTGGGGAGACCCCAAGACCGCACTTTTCGCTGCGCGGACTAAAACAAGCAAAAATATTTGTTTAACCGAACCGTATTGGGAGTGTCGGTACAGGCAACACAGCGTTAGGCTGCTGGAATAAACAGGGTTTTGAAGGCAGTATGTTCTTCAAAATTACCGACGACTAGTAAACGATCTCCCGCTACTAATCCGGTTTCTCCGGCTGGATAACGGAGCAATTGACGATCGCGTTCGATGGCCATCACCGTAGCACCTGACAAGCGACGAATGTTGGATTGGGCGAGACTTTTATCAGCTAAAGTAGAGGATCGATCGATCTCGTACCAGTGCCGTTCCAGTCCTTGAATTGCCACATCCAGATCGGCTGCGCCCCAATATTCCGATCGCTCCGGCAAAATATCTCGATATCGGCTACTGCGGTAGCGGTTGACTATTTGCGTCACCGCGTAGGCAGAATCTCCCAGTTTGAGCAGCATGTGGGCACCCATTTCCAGGGAAGCTTCAAACTCTGGCTGCACGACCTCTTGCGCTCCGAGTTGATAGAGCACCTCAATTTCATCTTTGTTATGGGCGCGGACGGTAATGTCTAGCTCTGGAGCGAGGCTGAGAGCGCGGTTGAGGGTCAAGCGCGTGGTCATGGAATCGGGCAGGGCGATCGCCATTGACTTTGCGGCTGACAAATTGGCTTTTGCCAAAACTGTCGGGCTGGCAGCATCTCCATACAAATAGGGAATCTCTCGCTCTCGCAGCGTTTGGAGTGCCGCTTCATCGTTGTCAATTACTAAAATTTGATGCCCTTGAAAGTAGAGCATCCGCACTAAGGTTTGTCCAACTCGCCCAAATCCGACCACTACGATATGATCTCTGAGGCTGTCTTCATTGCCAACAAACTGGAGCGGTTGGTCAAACTGCAATAAATCATTGAATACAGGCAGTCGTTCCAGCCAGATCAGCAGATAGGGAGTTGCTTTGAGTAAAAAGGGGGTAATCAGCAATGTGGCAGCGGTTGTGCCAACAGTCAGCCCATAGAGTTGCTGTGTGAACAGTCCCTCGCTCACCGCTACTCCTGCCAGCACAAACGAAAATTCACCAATTTGGTTAATCCCAATCCCCACTTTGAGCGCGGTTTTGAGCGGATAACCAAACAATTTTACGATCGCGGTGACGATCGCTGCTTTCCCCAGCAGGGTGACAGTTACCAATCCCAGTAAAGTGCCCAGGTTAGCGAGCAGAAATCCGGGGTCGATCAACACGCCAATCGAGGCAAAAAACAAAGTCGCAAACACATCCCGCAGTGGCAGCACCCGATCTAAGGCATTGTCTGCATACTCAACGTTAGAAATCATCAATCCGGCCACAAAAGCACCCATCTCAATGCTTAAACCGATCGCTGAGGTAATCAAAGCAATCCCCAGACACAACGCCAGAATGCCCAGGGAAAACAATTCTTGAGAACCAGTCCGAGCCAGCGATCTGACTAGCACTGGAATCAGCCAAATTCCAGCGACGATCGATCCGGCGATAAACAGCAGTGCTTTGAGCACAGCACTGAGCAAGGCTAGCCCAATTGCGCTGGCTGGTTGGGTCAATACTGGTAGCACTGCCAGCATCAGACCTAAGCCCAAGTCTTGTACGACCAAAATTGCCAACATGATTTGTCCGTGGCTGGTTTGAACTTCATTCCCCTCCACCAGACTTTTTAGCACCACGGCAGTGGAAGACAGCGAGAGGACTGCCCCTAAAAAAACGGCTTTCGGCACCGTGTCCACCCAGCCCGTCCAATATGCTAACCCGCCCCCCAGCAACATGGTGAGGATAATTTGCAGGCTGCCACCCCCAAAGGCGATCGTCCGCACTTTTAATAGTTCCTTAATCGAAAATTCAATTCCCAAGGTAAACAGCAGCAGGGCAACACCAATATTAGAGAGCGTCTCAATATTGTTGTCCAAAGAAATTAGCTTCAAGCCAGTTGGCCCGACGATCATCCCACCTAATAAATAGCCCAGAATCACGGGCTGCTTGAAGCGATTGGCTAAGTATCCGACAGTAGTTGCAGCTCCCAATACAGTCACCATTTCGACGATGAGCGTCAACTTTCCTGCCATTTCTTTGCTCCGTAATTACCTTCAGCGTAACATGTTAATTCTAGGGGGAAAATCGTCCATGTTTTTGTTTATTTGATTCATAATTCTATGCTGCGATGTAGACCATTGCTGGCGTAAATTTACCTTTAGTAAAGGCGTTGGAGACGATTACCGACCGGAGGTTCCACCAACGATCCAAACATCCCTAATTCGGGTGGCAATCAGCGGCG
>JANNBD010000085.1:0-7917 GCA_031385105.1 Chamaesiphon sp. OTE_78_metabat_374 | reverse complement strand
CCATACTGCTCTTGCAATTGCGCGTAATGTTCCGTCCACGCATCGCTGACGTACTTCACGAACAACATCACCAGCAGATAATTCTTGTACTCACTAGCATCGATTGTCCCCCGAAAGGTATCGCAAGCCCGCCAGAGAATATTATTTATCTCATCCTGATTGACGGGGAGGGTTGGGGTAGTAGCTTTGTCCATGAAGAATCCACGCTGGCATTTCTAGCATTCTCCCATGAGAATCAGGATTTTGAGGATTTAAGGATTTTCAGGATTAGGTTATCTGAAGGATGCGAGGGTGATTAGCATTTTCGATACCCACTCACAACCTAATTCTGTCAATCCCAAAATCCTCAAAATCCTGATTCGCCTTTTGTTGGGATGCGAGGGTGATTAGGATTTTCGATACCCACTCACAACCTAATCCTATCAATCCCAAAATCCTCTAAATCCTGATTCGCCTTTTGTGGGATGCGGAAGTAGCTGAAATTTCTGTCACCCGCTAACTTCCTCAAATCCTAAAAATCCTGATGCTGACAGTTGTAAAATAACGCCTGATCGTCGCAATCTCGAAAATATTCTCAGAACTATCTAAATCGCGCTGCAACCTATTTGTGTTATAATGTTGGGGTGATTTATCATCAACGCAGCCAAAGGCGGCTTTGAACCCATTATTGGAGCATCGTGTATGAGTACTAGTTATGATGATGACAACATTCGAGTCCTGGAGGGACTAGAAGCTGTCCGTGTCCGACCAGGGATGTATATTGGGAATACTTCGGCGACGGGACTGCATCATTTAGTATACGAGGTTGCGGACAACTCGATCGATGAAGCCTTAGCAGGTCATTGCAAGAATATTGATATTTCGATCAATGCTAATGGTTCGATTACGGTAATTGATGATGGGCGTGGGATTCCAGCAGGTATCAATCCCCAGACAGGTAAATCGACGATCGAAACAGTCTTAACAGTTCTTCACGCTGGTGGTAAGTTTGGCGATGGTGGTTACACCGTCTCTGGTGGTTTGCATGGAGTCGGAATTTCGGTTGTAAATGCCCTGTCTGCCCATGTGGAAGTCAAGGTATGGCGGAATCAAAAGATTCATACCCAACGGTTTGAACAGGGTGTAGCAGTAACAGGACTAGAAATCGTCCCAAGTCCAGAAGATCGGACAGGTACGACTGTTACATTTTTGCCAGATATTGAGATTTTCAAAGAGGGAATCGTCTTTGACTTTGATACCCTCGCAGTTAGGTTTAAGCAGTTAGCTTATCTCAATGCCGGATTGCGGATTAGTTTTAGTGATTATCGGCTAGAACTATTAGAAAATAACGAACCCAAGATTGAGAATTACTTCTACGAAGGTGGGATTAAGGAGTATATTGCTTATCTGAATATGGATAAACAGGCACTCCACGAGGAAGTAATCTACATCCAAAGTGAGCAAGATAAAGTCCAGGTAGAAGTTGCACTGCAATGGTGTGTTGATGCTTACACTGATAATATTCTCGGCTTTGCTAATAACATTCAAACCAAAGAAGGTGGAACTCACTTAGATGGATTGAAAGTTGTTTTAACTCGGACAATGAATGCGATCGGGCGTAAACGCAATAAACTTAAAGATGGAGATGCCAATCTCGGCGGTGAGAACATCCGTGAGGGCTTAACCGCGATTGTTTCTGTCAAAGTACCTAATCCTGAATTTGAAGGTCAAACTAAAACCAAGCTCGGAAATAGTGAAGTTCGTAAAATTGTAGATTCGATCGTTGGTGAAGCTTTAACTGAATATTTAGAGTTCCGCCCCAACATTGCTGACGCAATTTTAGAGAAAGCTCTCCAAGCATTCAATGCCGCCGAAGCAGCCCGCAGAGCACGAGAATTAGTCCGTCGTAAATCAGTCCTAGAATCTTCTACTTTACCTGGTAAATTAGCCGATTGTAGCTCAAAAGATCCCAGTGAATCAGAGATTTTTATCGTTGAAGGCGATTCAGCAGGCGGAAGTGCTAAACAAGGCAGAGACAGACGTTTCCAAGCAATCCTGCCTTTGCGCGGTAAGATCTTGAACATTGAGAAGACTGAAGATTCTAAGATTTACAAAAACACTGAAATCCAGGCTTTAATTACCGCCTTAGGCTTGGGTGTACGGGGTGAAGAATTTAACTCCAAAAATCTTCGGTATCACCGCATTTGTTTGATGACAGATGCCGACGTTGATGGTGCCCACATTCGGACGCTATTACTGACGTTCTTCTATCGTTATCAACGAGCATTGATTGAAGAAGGCTACATCTATATTGCTTGCCCACCCCTCTATAAACTAGAGCGTGGACGTAACCACTATTACTGTTATAGCGAACGGGAATTGCAGAAGAAAATCTCTGAATTTCCAGCGAATGCCAACTACACAATTCAACGGTTTAAAGGATTGGGAGAAATGATGCCCAAACAGTTGTGGGAAACGACAATGGATCGGGAAACTCGCACCCTCAAGCGAGTTGAGATTCAAGATGCCGCTGAAGCTGATCGAATTTTTACCATTCTCATGGGAGATCGGGTTGCACCCCGACGTGAGTTTATCGAAACTTATGGACCAAAACTAAATATGATGGATTTAGATATTTAGATGATCTAATCCTAAATATTATGATCTAAATAATAGAGCTGCTTCGCCTAAGTGTGAAGTGCTCTATTATTTTTTATACAATGGGCAAAGATCGATCGTGAGCAGGTATAATTTAGATAATTACTATGATTGGGTAGCGTAGTCAAATTCGATCAATACCCCATGAGCGAATCATGACTTTTACTCTGTTTGGTCGCTGGCAAATTCGGGTTTTGTTACTAGCTACAGTGGGAATGCTGTTGACAATCTTGATGGTTGTGAGATTTAATCCGATCGCTGGACAAGCATTTCTGACATTATTGTACTTAGGATTATTTGGATTAGCCTGGGACTTTGGATACCATCAGTTGCAGAGATTGCGCTGGGATGGTGACTGGAATGGCTTGCTACAGTTCGCTGGGGCGATTTGGGAAGGACTGTTTTTGGTGATGATAATTAAGGCTGTGGGATTACCTGGGATCGATCGAGCAAATTTCAACATCTCTGGGTTCATCGGGTTTTATACTAGTTATTGTGTATTGAATTCGATCGTCACCCATTCACTGCTCCGGATCCTGTCTCCATATTCCCGCTTCAATGGCGGACAATGGTTTTAGGTTAGTTGATAGCCCCTTCTCCCAGATCTGTAGGTTGGGTTGAAGAATGTTGGCGGAGCCTCTCCGCCAGGAGACAACCCAACACACCCAACTCAGTCGCCCCCTCTCCAAATCCCTCTCTTGCCATGTTAATTCGCAATTTTGCTCGACTCACCGCTGCTATCCTGTTATCGCTATCTACGTGGATATTTGCCCCCGCAGCTCTGGCAGTTACGCCCATTCCGCTGTCAAATGTTGGTTACAAAGACTGTTCCGCCGAAATGTCTAAAGGTGCAGTCAGCAGCGGCGGCGTGACTCAAGACGCGCTGTGTTTTTTGATTACTGGCAAAACTGAGAATAAATCAGGCAAGACGGTTTACGATGCCGATGTCTACGGACGGATTTATGATGCTGATAATAATAATGTCTTACCAAATCGGGGACGGGTGGGTTTAATCGAGCAAGTACCACCAGGAATTAATGATTTTGAGATGCGAGTTACGGTGCCATCGAGTGCAACTTTGCCACTGCAACTGAAGAAGTTCAAGGCTTCTGGCTTTACCACCAAGATTAGACAGTAATTATTTTGTTAATACTATACTATCGATCGAACAATCTCAACTATAAATAGTCGTGGAGCCTAAATTATGACTACAACCTCACCCAAAACAATCCCATTACTCGAAAATGGCGACAGGCTAAGTCGCCATGAATTTGAGCGGCGTTATACGGCGATGCCCTATCAAAAAACAGGGATTAATAAAGCAGAATTAATCGAAGGCATCGTATATGTGGCATCACCATTAAGAATTAGAAGTCACGCACAACCTCATAGTCAAATTACGGCTTGGCTGGTACTGTATCAATCCAATACACCTAATTTGATTGTGGGAATAGAACCAACAGTACGCCTCGACCTGAAGAATGAACTTCAACATGCTGTGATGTTCATTCCAGGCAGAGGGGCAAGTATTACTGAGGATGACTATATCGTAGGTGCACCGGAATTAGTCGTTGAGATTGCGGCTAGTACTGTATCTATCGATCTGCATGATAAGAAAGCTGCATATTGTAGAAATGGGGTGCAGGAGTATATTGTTTGGCGCACTTTGGATCGAGAAATCGACTGGTTTAGTCTCCAAGATGGTGAATATATTCGATTAGAGTGCGATGAGAAGGGCACAATTAAGAGTCAAGTTTTCCCTGGGTTGTGGTTGGCAGTTGAAGTAATGTTGTCAGGATCGATGGCTGATGTTTTAGGAGTATTGCAAACGGGATTAAAGTAGATAGAATGACTCAATCGAATGATACACCATTAGAAAGATTACCTCAGCGAATTGAAGATATTGCTGAACTATTAGCTCGATCAATATCAGCATTTGACAGCCGAATGGAGCAGATGGAAATTCAGTCATCAACGGAGCGAGAACAAAGAGCAAGTGAATATCTAAAAATTCAGCAACTGATAGCTGCTACTGCTCAAGCCAATGCGGAAAATACTCAGCAAATTTCTAAGCTTATCGAAGTAGAACGCGCCCACAAACGCAGAACTAGTTCAATCGCTAAATCGGTAATGGCAGTTACCTCTGATGTGAAAGAAACCGTAGTTAGTGTCAAAGCAATTGCCCGTGCGTTAGAGCGACAAAATCGAGAGCTTTCAGATACTCTGAGGCAACAAAGTCGAGATTTTTTTGATGCACTAGATCGTCATCAAGACCAGATTGATACATTGATTAATCGTTCGGATTGGGAAACAGAAGAAGATGATTAGCCACAGGTAGGTTGGGTTGAAGAATGTTGGCGGAGCCTCTCCGTCAGGAGACAACCCAACATTGCCAGGATATTGGTGAGTGAGTTGGGTTTCGCTATCGCTTAACCCAACCTACAAATTATAGATATATCCGTCAATGATAATCATCAAAGGATTAATTAAGCTTGAGTGTTTCTATTTACTATACAGCCATTCGGTCTGAACCACTGACAATTAGTGAGCAGTTGACTATTGAAACAATTGAAGCAAGGTATCAGATTGAATCACTAATTGCTAAGTGTGAAGTTGCGAATAGTGAGTTTGATGGCGAAGCGTTTTGTATCTACGTGCCAAACAATGAAACTGAATTAGAGGTTATCTTTGAGGGTTCAACAAAGTTACCGCTCTGTTCTCTCGAAACTACGTGGGCTGCAATTGAGTACTGGTGTCGGCTATTATCTGAATTACGTCAAACACTCCCAAATACAATCTGGCGAGTTCATGTAGACAATCGTGAAATAGTCTGGGTAGATGAACTTAAAATATTTGATCCATTCTTGTAAAATATCAACTGATTATCAGTAAGTCATTCTATAAACCCGCCATCTACGGATTGTGTATAATTTAATTAGGTTAATCTACTCGATCGTATGTCTCCAACTCCGCTGTTAATTCTCGTCGATGGACACTCCTTGGCTTATCGTTCTTACTATGCTTATGCCAAAAGTAAGAGCGGTGGCTTGATGACTTCGGCTGGAGTACCGACGAGTATTTGTTTTGGATTTGTGAAGGCTTTGGTGGAGATTATTAATAGTCAGAAGCCGGATTCGATGGCGATCGCATTTGACCTTCGCCAGCCAACTTTTAGGCATGAGGCTGATGATAATTATAAGGCCGATCGAGTGGAAACTCCTGAAGATTTCACGATCGATATTCAAAATCTTTACCTATTACTGACAGCGTTAAATTTACCGACGATTACGGCTCCAGGATATGAGGCTGATGACATTTTGGGGACGTTGGCGGGGAGAGGTAGCCGCGCTGGTTATCAGGTGAAGATCTTGTCTGGTGATAAGGATATGTTCCAATTGGTGAACGATCGAGACAGGGTAAGTGTATTGTATCTATCATCAGCTTATTCGCCGAGCGGTCAACCTGGGACAACGGAGATGAATGAGCAGGGTGTGATCGATAAAATGGGGGTACGCGCCAATCAGATTATCGACTACAAAGCTTTGTGTGGGGATAAGTCGGATAGTATTCCGGGTGTGCGGGGAATTGGCGACAAGACGGCGGTGAAGTTATTAACAGAATATCAAGATTTGAAGACTGTTTACGATCGAGTGGATGAAATTCTAGGCGCGACGGGGAAGAAGCTAGTTGCAGGAAAGGAGGATGCAGATCACTCGCAATATTTGGCGCGGATTATTACGGATGTACCGCTGGAATTGGAGTTAAAAGAGACTAAGTTAACTGGGTTTGATTTTGGACAAGTACAGCCGTTATTGCAAACGCTAGAATTGCATCGGTTTAATAAGGATATTGAGAAGCTGCATGAAGCTTTTGGGGGAGTGACGATTCCCGATGCGATGCCTGATAGTCAGGAAGCGGTGAGTTTGATTGCACCTGACGATGAGAGTGAGGAGTTATGGTTTTTTAGTGCGGTGGACACGGAGAAATTTCAACTCAGTCGGATCTGTCCGATTCAGCCGAAGATTATCGATAGTTTAGCTAAATTGCAAGCTTTAATTATCATTCTTCAGCACCATACAGATCCCAATCATCCCGTTAGTTGGGATACGGAAACCACCGATTTAGAACCGCGTAATGCGAAGTTAGTCGGGATTGGTTGCTGTTGGGGAGCGGAAACCGATAGCATGGCATATATTCCAATTGGGCATGAATCAGGGAATAATTTAGAGCTAGGATTAGTTCTAGAAAATCTGCGATCGATCCTCGAAGATCCGACTTATCCTAAAGTATTGCAGAATGCCAAGTTCGATCGATTGGTATTTAAAAACCAGGGCATTAGTCTCCAGGGCGTTGTCTTTGATACGATGTTGGCAAGCTACGTCCTAAATCCCGACAGCAGCCACAACCTCACCGATTTATCCAGTCGCTATCTAGGAATTGTCCCCCAAAGTTACGACGAATTAGTCAAAAAAGGACAAACCATCGCCGACATCAGCATCCCCTTCGTCGCTGAATATTGCGGCATGGATGTTTGGGGTACCTATCGTCTCCACGGCTTGCTTACAGCCGAATTAGCCGCCGCACCGAAATTACTCGCACTGTTGCAAGATATCGAACTTCCACTCGAACCCATTCTCGCCAAAATGGAAGATCGGGGGATTAATATCGATGCCGAATATCTGCAAACGCTATCAGTAATTTTAGCGAAAGATTTAGATCGAATCGAAGCAGAAACTTACGTACTAGCCGGAGAGAAGTTTAACCTCGGTTCACCCAAACAACTCGCCCAGATCCTCTTTGAAAAACTCGAACTCGACACCAAAGGCATCCGTCAAACTAAATCCGGCTACTCCACCGATGTCAACACTCTCGAAAAATTGCAGGGTAAACATGAAGTCGTAGATCTGATCCTCCAACACCGGACTTTTTCCAAACTCAAATCAACCTACGTTGATGCCCTCCCCGCCCTAATCCATCCCAAAACAGGCAGAGTTCACACCGATTTTAATCAAGCCGTCACCGTCACTGGTAGACTCTCATCCTCCAATCCCAACCTTCAAAATATCCCGATTCGTACCGAATTTAGCCGTCAAATTCGCCGCGCATTTATCCCCGCGCCTGGTTGGATTCTCGCCGCAGTTGACTACTCCCAAATCGAACTCCGCATTCTCGCCCATCTCAGCCAAGAACCCGTTTTAATTACCGCTTACAACCAAAACGAAGATATCCACGCCGTTACCGCCAAGTTATTGTTTGAAAGTGACACAATTACCAGCGAAC
>JANNBD010000032.1:0-21560 GCA_031385105.1 Chamaesiphon sp. OTE_78_metabat_374 | reverse complement strand
TTTCGCTTTCAACTTTCAACTTTCAACTACTAAGTAGCTGGTTGCTGAGATGCTAATTTAGCACCTACAGATTGACCAATTAAATCTGCCAATAAATCGGCACTATTGATCACACCGAGCGAACTAGTATTCGATGCCATTGTTTTGAGGCGTTGAGAATTTTCGAGCAAATTGAGCACTTCAGTCTCCAAAAATTGAGCTGTCAGGCTTTCTTGTCGAAACAGCAGCGCGCCATGAGCCGCAGCCAGCACATTCGCATTATAGTATTGGTGATCCTCTGCCGCATAGGGATAGGGAATCAATATTGATGGTGTGCGGGTAATCATCAGCTCGTTGAGGGTAGCTGCACCAGCTCGACTAATCGCCAAATCTGCTCGTTGAAACAGTCCAGCCATATTGTCATAAAACGGCAGGACAATATATTGGGGATGCTTAATTTTTTCGGTTGGCTCATTTGCACCGCCGACAATATGCACAATTGTAGCACCAGCCGTTAGCCAACTACTGACGCATTCACGAATCATCTGATTGAGGGCTACAGCACCCTGTGAGCCACCCACAACGACGATCAGCGGACTGTCAGCAGGAATTGGTAAATCGAGGGGCTGGGGGCTGAGGAACTGCTCACGACAGGGAGTTCCCAGATAAACTGTCCGAGCGCGGGGCAGATATTTAATTGTCTCGACAAAACCAACGGCTACTTTGGTACAAAATGGACTCATCCAGCGAGTAACTTTGCCTGGGAGGGCATTTGACTCGTGCAAAAAAACTGGTAAGCCGAGGGAATAGCCTGCGAGAATAGCTGGTGCCGAAATATAGCCGCCAGTACTAAACACAGCATCAAATTGACCCTGTTTGAGCAGTTTGCGAACTGTAAAAATGCCTTTGATTAAACCAAAAATGGTTTTGAGTGTGCCTACTCCAGGTTTGCCTTGAAACCCACCAACTTTGATAATGTGGAGCGGGTATTCTTTCGGAACTAACTTTGATTCGAGCCTGTCAGGGACACCTAACCATTCAATATCATATCCGATCAGCTTCTGGGCAACTGCGATCGCAGGGAACACATGTCCCCCAGTTCCACTTGCCGCGATTAGTAGCTTGGTAGCAGCTTTAGACACTAGTATTTTGATTCCTCTCCAGCGACACAGACATTCTAGCCGTTGGTGTAGCATTTCCGCTAGGGTAACCTTTCGTTCTGTTATCCTATTCTGTAATCTCGATGCTCAATTATTCATCTACTATGCTCATAAGATCTTGGTATCAACTGGCAATCGCAGCAATCGTTGTCGGTTGTCAACAGGCTGTAATGTTCCCCGCTCAGGCACAGAGTTCGGCTTCTGCACCGACGGCCCTCAAGTCAGTGCTTGCTAAGATCGATACAGCCGCAAATCAACGCAAGTTACCAGAACTTTTACGTTACTACAGTCCCGATTTTACGACTAGCGATGGCTTGAATAGAGCTGTCTGGCAACAGTCGCTGGGTCAATTTTGGCAGAGTTATAGCAATCTTAATTACGCTACCACGATCGAAAGTTGGCAGGGTGGTGGCAATAATTACACGGCTAATACCATTACCAAAATCACTGGTGTTCAAAACATTAATGGTAGGGTGCTAAACCTGAAATCGACAATCAAGTCTAGTCAAAAAATCGTCGGCGGACAAATCACCCAGCAACAAATTCTTCAAGAACGCACTCAAGTATCTAGTGGTGTCAAACCACCAACGATCGAACTAAGTTTACCGGATAAGCTCCAAACTAACGCTGAATATAACCTAGATGCGATCGTCACTGAACCCCTGGGTGAAGATGTATTAATGGGCACGACGATCGAACAACCAGTCACCGCCCAAGCTTATGGTCAATCAGCTAACTATAAACTAGAACTACTCTCGGCTGGTGGCTTATTCAAAGTCGCCCGCGCTCCAGGTAAATCTGGCGACTATTGGTTCTCCACCATCTTTATCCGCCCTGCGGGGATGACAACTCTGACTCAGCGGGTAAGGGTGGTGAAGGGGAGGTAGGGAGCGTGGGAGCGTGGGAGAGGATTTGTAGGTTGGGTTGAAGGATGAAACCCAACGCACTCAACCAGGGGGCTATTGTTGGGTTTTGCTCCGCGCAACCCAACCTACAGATCTAAAGCCCAAAGCCTAAAGCCTAATCCCTAATCCCTATTTGCCCATCAACTTAACCACTCCAATCCCACCAAAATAGAGAGCTAAAACTGCGCCTGCCAGCAGACTCTGAGTCAGCGGATCTGTAGATGGGGTGACGATTGCCCCGACTACCATCGAACCGACTACGACGCTTTGCCAAGCGGATAACATCACTTCGGAGGAAAGAATGCCTAGTAGGGATAGTAGAATCTGGACAACTGGTAACTCAAACAGCAAACCCGTGGCAAATAGTAAGACTAGCACGAACTCAAAATAGCGATCGATCGACCAGGCCTGTTCCACAACATCGGCACCATAGCCGATCAAAAAATTCAGAGCGGCGGGGATGAGCAGATAATAAGCGAAGGCAATTCCCCCCACAAATAGCACTGAAGAACCCATCACTACAGGCAGCACCAGTTGCCGTTCGCGCTTAGTCAACCCAGGAATTACAAACTGAATCACCTGATACAGCACAACTGGACTAGCGACTAATAAACCACAATAGCCAGCCACTTTCACCGAAACAAAAAAGTATTCACCTGGGGCAAGCTGGAGAAACTTAATCCCCGCCGCAGGTATTTCTAGCACTTGGACAATTTGTTTGGCATAGACAAAGCACCCCAATGCCCCGACTGCCACAGCGATAATCCCATAAAAAATCCGCTGCCGGAGTTCTTCCAAGTGGTCGAAAAAAGACATCTCCGACTCATCTGTCGGAAATTCGTCTAATTGACTATCAACCAGCGGTAGACTCGGATCTGGAGACCAGAGGGCAGTACTCAGTTCGGTTTTACTAGTCTGAAAATCGCTATCTACTTCTGAACTCATCGCAGCGGTTTAGTCTGAACTTCTGCTCTCATCTTAGCTGATCGACAGATGTGGTGAAATCAAAAGATCCAGTCAGAAACTACTTCAAATGCTAACAATTGTGAGCTATGTAACAATGCTCGATCCATTATTGGGTAGAATGGTATCAGTGGTGTCACATAAATTGTCCCGTAACTGGGCGATCGATACCAATATCGAGTTAAATACATTCATCAAATGGAATCTAGTGTCCCCTCTGGCAAGTCTCAAACCGAACCCCCGCGAAATAAGTGGGGTGAATTCTGGGGCAGCGCGATCGCGATTTTTACGTTGATCTTACCAGTTGTGGCGATCGTTCATTACTCGCCAACTAGCCAAGTCCAAGCTTTACCAGCGAACCTACCATCGCCAATCAAACCTCAATAGTCCCAAACCGATTCGGTGTGAATAGCTGTGTGTCCGGTTCCCAATTCCGAGTAAAATGCAACTAGGGAGATTAGTTTCTCCTGGTTTTTATTGAATTGGAGCATTTTGTTTTGGACTTAGCCCTCATCCCCGCTCAACCTAAATTCGGCATCATCAACGTTTTAATCGAAATTTCTGCTGGTAGCAAAAATAAGTACGAATTTGACAAAGATCTGAATGCAATGGCACTCGATCGAGTACTATCCTCTTCAGTGCATTATCCCTGTGACTACGGCTTTATCCCCAACACATTGGGCAACGATGGCGATCCGCTCGATGCCATGATCATCATCGATGAACCTACTTTTCCAGGCTGTGTAATTGCTGCTCGCCCAATTGGAATGCTAGAAATGATCGATGGTGGCGACCGAGATGAGAAGATTCTCTGTGTAGCTGACAAAGATCCCAACTACGCTCACGTCAAATCTCTCAAAGATATTCCCCAACATCGCTTGGACGAAATCTCCGAGTTCTTCAAAACCTACAAAAATCTCGAAAAGAAAGTAACTGAAATCCTCGGCTGGCAAGATGTCGATGCAGTTATGCCTTTAGTGCAAGAATGTGTTGCTGCGGCGAAGAAATAAAATTAAGAGGGTAGAGAGTAGAGGGTAGAGGGTGATTGAGATCGCTTAAAATTTTCACGATCCTACTCTCTAATTTCTACCATCTGTCTTGATTCGCTAAACCGTCGGGGAACCCGACGAGCGCGAATCGCTACTCTCTACTCCCTACCCCCTAGACTATGCTCCGCACTCTCCTAGCCGCAAAAATCCACAGTTGCACGATTACAGATGCCAATCTCCAGTACATGGGTAGCATTAGTATCGATGAGTTGCTGTTGGCTGCGGTTGGGATCGTCCCTTATGAACAAGTGCAAGTAGTCAATGTAAATAATGGCGAAAGATTTATCACCTACGCAATTGCAGCGGCAGCGGGTTCTGGATCGATCGAATTGAACGGTGCCGCCGCTAGACTGGGCATTAAGGGCGATAAATTGATCATCATGACCTACGCCCAATTTAGTGAAGCTGAAGCTCCGCAGCATCTTCCTAGAGTAGTGCTAGTAGACGAGTGCAATCAGATTACCGAAATTAAGTCATACATTCCCACTGGACTGGGCTAACAACTTCCAACTCCCAGTGCTGCCTCGACAGAGATAGACGATCAACTTTTCAATTGCTAATAGTTATCATTTGGCTGCTCGATCTGATATAGTATTTAGGCAACAATAATAAATGTCTTCGTTAAAAAAATTATCCAATTAGCGCATTCCGTCAACTTTTGAATGGATTTGAGGGCACCATAGGCTAGTAAAGATCATCCTGCTTGACTCGTACAAAGCGGCTAACTGGAGACAGCAGCAGCTTTACGCGATTCGTAATTACTCAACGGGTCCTTTTGAGAACTATTACCAATTTGGGACAGGCGTGATGTAAATGCCTAAAGTAACAAGAATTACTTGCAGTAGCTATTCCGACCATATATTTTTAGAGTGTCAACTCAAGAATGAACAAGCAGCATAAACTGATCAAGCCAATCACAGGCCATTTTCTGGGCTGGGGAGACAATAGTATACCCCACCGTTATATCAAGTTAGCCACCGCTAGCGGCGAACAAATAATAGTCAAAGTTGCTAAAAGTCTCCGACCTCAAATCCAGGACTGGCAACCAGGCATGTGGCTGACATTGCTAAGTCAGGAGCGGATCTCGTCAGCGACAGGTGAGACAAAAATTAAAGTCAAACAGCTACTGATATCTCCGACTATCTATCCATCATGCCGGATTGATAGTCAGTTTCCGCCGACTGATCAGCGTAAGGCCAGTGTTTCAGTCGAACCAACCACAATTCGCGTTTGCCAGGGTTCTAGTTGTCGGAGACAAGGGGCGGAAAAAATCTGTCGATCGATCCAAGCATATATCGAACACAACGATTTAACTGGAAAAGTAAAGATAGAACCAGTAAAATGTTTGCATCAGTGTAAAGCAGCTCCCCATGCGATCTTTAGTAGTCCAAATAGTGAGATATTACCAGGCAAAACTCATTATCGCCAGCTTCAATCTGGTCAAGTACCAGCGATGTTAGCAAAACATTTCCCAATTGCCCTCCCAACCAAACCCGTCAGCTCTAGCCTGATCGAAAAGATTGGTAACTATCTCAGTCAGCAGCGCATTTCCATCTCCAACAATCTCTCATAGCTTCAACCTTATAATGATGCAAGATTTAGACCAAGAAAAAGCAATTAATGTGCTCCGTACAATCATGGAATTTGAGTTGGCTGGAGTCGTTCGGTATACTCATTATGCTTTAATGGTAACTGGGCCGAACCGGATTCCGATCGTTGATTTCTTCAAAGCTCAAGCAACAGAATCACTTCTTCATGCCCAGCAAGTCGGCGAAATTTTGACAGGTTTAGAAGGTCATCCATCACTCCAGATCACTCAAATGGAGGAAACTCATAAGCATTCTGTTCGAGACATTCTCTCGGAAAGCCTGGCTCATGAAACAAATGCCTTAAATATGTATAAAAAGTTGCTTGATGTTGTCCAAAATGCGAGTGTCTATCTAGAAGAATTTGCTCGCACAATGATCGGTAACGAAGAGCTACATGCGATCGAAATCAAAAAAATGTTACGCGACTTTAGTTGATTTTCAGTTAACAATCTGCCACCTTTTACCCACTATCTACTTCAGGAACCAATATTTTGAAACGACAATTAAACTGGCTGACAATCACCGCAGGCAGCATGTTTGCCACGCTTATGCTCATCTCTGGAGTTCAAGCAGCCGAATCTTTTACATCTACACCTACTGCTGCCAATTCCAACCTGATTGCTAATCATACCCCTAGCGATAGCCATCAATTAATTGCCGCCAGAAAAAAGAAACGCCTCAAGAAAAAGATTAAATCTAGACCCAAAACAACCGCAACAGCTCCAAGGAAGGCTGCACCAGCAACCCTACCGACAGATCTCACTCAAACGACCCCACCACCAGTTCCAACAGTTCCACCAGCTCCACCAACACCTCCGGTTCCACCAGTAGAAGTTCCTCCAGCACCAGTAGCACCACCAGTAGAAGCTCCTAAAGCACCAGTAGAAGCCCCCAACGCCGAAGCCCCAAATCAGTTCTCAACAACAACGAAACTGGAAGGACAAGTAATTTTTGGAGCGACTGGAGCCGTTGGTGGTGACTTTAGCCGCAATACAGCTCTTGGTGCTCGCAGTAGACTCGAACTCAAGACTGATATCGGTGGTGGTACGCTCACAACCAGGCTGCAAGCAGTCGGGCTGGGTTTATCCAATCAATCACCTACTGCGGGAACTGCTGCTGTTGCAACTCCTGAAGGTGCTCTATCCTGGACTGACGGTACCACTACTAATAGCATCAGCGTTGACGCACTCAAGTATGAATTCGCGCTCTCACCCCAAACCCAGGTAGTAGTCGCCGCAAATGCTGGTGCATCCGATGACTTCACCGATACCATCAATCCTTACTTTGATGGCGATGGTGCTAGCGGTTCGATCTCAGCGTTTGGTAATCGTCCCTCGATTTACTACACTGTTCAAGGTGCTGGTGTTGGCATTCGCCACCAATTAAGCGACGGTGCTGAACTTAGCGTTGGCTACTTATCTAGTACAGCGAGTACTCCAACCGCTGGAAATGGATTACTCGGTGGTAGCTATGGTGCAATTGCCCAGCTCACCATCAAAGCAGGCGAAAATTCTAAATTCGGGCTGACATACTCCCGCACGCTCAATGCAAATCCTGGAACAGGTAGTACCAATGCCAATCCAGAAGTAGCTGGAAATAGCAACAACTATGGACTAGCAGGTTCGTTCCAACTGAGTCCCGAACTGACATTGGGTGGCTGGGCTGGCTATACCCAAAACCAAGCTGCTGGCGGTGACAGACAAATCTGGAACTGGGCGGTAACAGCGGCTGCTCCAGATTTTGGTGGTAAAGGTAATTTAGCTGGTTTCTTGGTTGGACAAGAGCCACGGGTTGCTTCTTCTGGGGATGGCACTACAGACCAAAAATCTGGATTGCACATTGAGGGCTTTTATCAGATGAAAATCAATGACAACCTCAGCATTACCCCAGGGCTAATCTATTTGACAGCACCCAATCAAGCACCTGGAAATAGTGCGGTAATTGGTGCTTTGAGAAGTACTTTTAGTTTCTAGAAAATAAGATCATAGACTGTACGGTCGTTTATCCCATTTAAAAAAGTAAGTCTTCCTAATGCCTGGAGGCTTACTTTTTGTTGTTTGATCGAGATTTCACTAAAATTTCACATATCGTTGCAATGATGATAGTAACAACTAAGCTTACCAGAGGTCAAGCACATGCGTTCTTATCGTTTATTCTCAATCGCCACTTTATTCACCTTAGCACTGACTACTGTTGCAACTAGTGCTAATGCACAAAGCCAAACTGGAAGCGATATTCCCTACGTTTATAGCCACAATACTTTTCCCTCCCCGCGTGCCAGCATCGTTCGTCATACACTAGAATTGGTTGTTCCTAGCAATTCCAAGTCTGTATCCGCAGTAAAACTCACCGCACCAGCCGGATTTAAACTCAACCAAAAAGTAGCAGTTTTCCACCACAAGACAGGTGAAAGCATACCTGTAAATGTCAGTGTTGATGGCAAGACTGTAGAACTGAGCTTCAATCGGGCAATCGAACCTGGTGTAGGTATTGATATCGAGTTGAATAATGTCAGCGTGTGGGGTACCGCTCGGCATTACGATCTAGCCGTGAAATTTGCTGGCGATAATCGTAATGCGAATAGTAGTAAGTTGCAAGTATCAAACGATCGGTTTTTCAATATTGGCAGAACGGGTTTACGTCGTTCTTAGAGCGGTTGAGAGTTAAATGCCTCTCTGAATATATATGGGGAAAATCGATCGATTAGCAGGATTTACCCCATTCTTGCTACCGCTAACTTTTACCACTGATTACCATGCGATCGACTAAACTAAAACTATTATTATCTTTAATTATATTAACGACAGTATCTAGTCCTAAAATCGCCATCGCTGGTGCCGGACACGATCACAGTGGTGCAAGTTCATTCAAGGCTGGTGGTGAAGCTACTGGGGCTGTAAACGTTGACGCTCAGACTGCTAAAAGATTGGGAATTAAAGTCGAAGCAGTTAAAAATCAACCGTTAGATATTGGCTTAAAAACTACTGGACAGATCGAAACTTTACCCGACCAAAAGGTTGAGGTAACTGCACCATTAACTAGTAAGGTAGTGCAACTATTAGTTAAGCCTGGGAGTAAAGTTACTAAGGGTCAACCCGTGGCGGTAATTGCTGCGCCGGAGTTGGTGGACTTGCGGGTAAGTGCCCAAGGCAAACAAGCCGATGCTCAAGGAGCATTGCAAAAAGCTCAGGTTAATTTGCAATTGGCTCAAGCTAATTTAGTCAAGCAGCAGACGATTAGCAATGCCGAAGTCGCGCAAGCGCGAACTAAATTAACAGCGACTCAAGCACAATTCGATCGAGATAAGCAGATAATTAGTCAGAGCGGAGTTTTGAAAGTAGCTCAGAACAATCTCAAACTTCAGCAGCAAATCGCTAATGCCGAAATAACTAGAGCGAATACTGAAGTAACTATCGCTCAGGAACAATACGATCAAGATAGTGAATTAGTTGCCAAAGGTGCAGTAGCCAGACGGCAAATGTTGGAGTCCAAAGGTAAACTCGAACGCGCCAAAGCTGAAGCAGCTAAAGCCAGAAGTCTCCCCCAAGTAGTACAGGCTCAAAGTGATGTTAAAAAGGCAGAAGTAGATTTACCTTACCGCGAATTAAGAGATTCTCAAGCTAAAGTTGCTGAAGCGCAATCGCTATTACAACGCGCTGAAACGCAGAAAGATGTTTTAGAAGCCCAAGCCCAACTTAAACGCGCCCAAGCGGATGTAGTCATTGCTCGATCGCAATTACAGCTTAGTACTACTGCTTATCAAACTCGACTTCAACAATTGGGCAGCACCGCCAACGCCCAAGGATTAGTCACGATTACCGCGCCGATTGCGGGTACTATTGCCAGCCGCGATGTCAGTGTCAGTCAATCCTTGCAGGATGCGGGTGGTAAACTGATGACGATTATTAACGACGGGCGGATTTTTGCGACGGCGAATATCTATGAGAAAGATTTAGGATCGGTCAAAAACGGGCAACAGATCCGCGTCAAAGTCGCCGCCTTCCCGAACCAAAATTTTGAAGGTAGAATTACCCAAATCGGCACATCTGTAAAGGGTGAAACCAGAGTCGTTCCAGTGCAAGCAGAAATTAGTAACCCCAGCGGGTTACTCAAACCAGGGATGTTTGCCGAACTAGAAGTAATTATCGCTAAAACTGCTGCGTCGCTGCTGGCGATTCCCACTTCGTCAGTAGTCGATGCCAATGGTAAAAAAGTCGTCTATGTCCAGAATGGGAATGCTTTCCAAGCGGCGGAAGTCACTTTCGGACGCACTGCTGGGGACATGGTAGAGGTGAAAACTGGTTTGTTTGCAGGTGACATGGTGGTAACTCAGCGGGCGATGCAACTATACGCCCAGTCGCTGCGGGGCGGGAGTGAAAAACCCAATGCACATGGTGACGAACATAAAGATGAAGCGGCTCCAGCTAAAAGTAGTGGTTTAGTCGTACCAAACTGGTTATTACCAGTCGGTGGGGGCGCGATTTTATTAACTGGAGGTGCTTTGCTGCTGCGGAAGCGGTTTCGATCGACTCCAGTGGATGATTTAGAGGATGGTGGAGTGGATGCTTATACCGACAACTACCGTGAATCTTTGCCTGCGGCTGAATCTGTCGAAGCCGAGCTGCACACAGACAATCATCGGTCCGTGCCTTTGTCGCCAGTACTGATGGGCGGAAAGAGCGATCAAGGGACACAAGAGTGAAAATTCACAGTAAGTCAGCGGTTGAAACCGCTGCTCATGATGCAAAGTCCGCCTACGGGGACTGTAATATTAGTCCGCGTAGGCGTACTTTGCAACACTAGCATCGATTTCAATCGAGTGCGGTGCAAGAACGAAGTCAAACGTAGACGTAGGGTGTGTTTCTGCGTCAGTGGCTCGCGCTCGTCGGGTTCCCCGACGGTTTAGCAAAACGCACCACCCCTAGAACTAGATGGTGCGTTACCCTGACGGGGTTACACACCCTACAAACCTCTCTGTCAACTGTTGAAGCATGCTTGGAAATATCGTTCAGTGGGTAATTAACCGTCGGTGGCTGGTCGTACTAGCGACAGTTATCGTCTCATTTTGGACAGTTTATGTTATCCCCCAGATGCCTTTGGATGTGTTGCCAGCTTTTGCGCCGCCGCAAGTGGAAATCCAAGCCGAAGCACCTGGACTCGCACCAGAGGAAGTAGAATCCCTGGTAACGTTACCGATCGAAAGTGCGATTAATGGTACGCCTGGAGTTACTGCCGTGCGTTCTTCCAGTGCGGCGGGAATTTCGGCAGTACGGGCGATCTTTAGTTCATCAACCGATATTTATCAAGCGCGGCAACTGATTACCGAGCGACTGCAACAAGTCGCAGGTAAGCTACCGCCAGGAGTCGAACCACCCCAAATCTCCCCGACTACTTCGCCCGTCGGTTTAGTGGTGCAGTATGCTTTTACCATCGCAGATGGCGCGAAAGCTGCCGATCCAAATTCTCTGATGACGGCGCGGCAATTTGTTGATTGGCAAGTGACAAATCGACTTTTAGCAGTGCCAGGAGTCAGTCAAGTTTTAACTTTTGGTGGTGACGAGCGACAGTTTCAAGTATTAGTCGATCCGGTTAAGCTAGCCGCTTTTAATATTACTTTAGACCAAGTTGCCCAAGCGACTAAAAAGGCTAATGTTAATGCCGCAGGTGGCTTTTTCATCACTCCCGATACGGAGAAATTAATTCGGGGGATTGGTAGGATTGAATCGATCGAAGACCTCCAAAAATCGACGATTGTATCTCGCAATGGTACCCCTGTTAGATTGCAAGATGTGGCAGATGTCCAAATTGGTGCGGCACTAAAACGGGGCGATGGCAGTTTTAACGGTCAGCCAGCAATTATTGTAATGGTGAATAAGCAGCCCAGCTACGATACGCCGACTGTCAGCAGTGCCGTGGAAAAAGCGATCGCCGAAATTAAAGTTGGCTTGCCCAAAGATATTAAAGTTACCACCACTTTTCGTCAGGATAGTTATATCGAATCTTCCGTCGATAATGTCCGCTCTTCGTTAATCCAAGGGAGTATCATCGCAGCGATTATCTTGATTCCCTTTCTGTTGAATTGGCGAATTTTGACGATATGTCTATTAGACTTTTTCTTAACATTACTATTTGGGATGTTAGTCCTGTCATGGTTGGGAGTTGGTTTGAATACCATGACACTAGGCGGCTTGGCGGTGGCAATTGGGACGGCGATCGATGATGCGATCGTTTATGGTGAGAATACCTATCGTCGCTTGCGAGAAAATAAAGCTGATGAGAACCCACTTACACCGCTAGAAATCATTTTTGAAGGTTCTCAAGAAGTGCGCGATTCACTCTTGGGGGCGACGATTATTGGGATTATTGTATTCTCACCAATTTTTACATTACCAGGAGTTGAGGGGAAGATTTTCACCCCGATGGGGATTGCTTATTTAGCAGTAGTTGTCGTTTCTAGTTTAGAATCTTTATTCGTTTCTCCGGCTCTGTGTGCAATTTTATTACCCGCCACGAAGGTGTCACAGCGAGAACCCTGGCTAGCGATATTTTGTAAGGAAATTTATAGCGCGTGTTTGAATTTCTCGATGAAAAATCCCCTGTTAATTATGGGGATTGCTACAGTTCTGACCGTCGCATCGATTATAGTTATCCCTTCATTTGGTAGAGCATTTTTACCAGAGTTCCAAGAGCAAACAATGGTTAACACTTTAATTTCCTATCCAACTGTTTCTCTCGAAGGTAGCACCAAAGCAGGTTATGTAGTCGAGGAATCATTGAAAAACGATAAGCGGTTTGAGTTTATTCAAACTCGTGCCGGACGCGCTGCGGGAGACTCTGAAGCCGCAGGTGTGAATGTCGCTCACGTCGATATCGAACTTAGTAAACTAGGGATGCAAAATCGGGAAGAATCACTCAAAGTCATGCGCCAAGCCTTCGAGCAAATTCCTGGTGCAGCGGCGAATATCGGTGGATTTTTACAACATCGGATGGATGAAGTTTTATCAGGGGTCCGCAGTTCGATCGCCGTGAAAATTTTCGGCTCCGATCTAGCTGAGTTGCGAAAAGTCGGACAACAAATAGAACAGCAGATGAAGACAGTTGCTGGTGTCGTCGATTTACAACTCGAACCTCAATTACCAGTACCGCAGATTCAAATTAAATTCGATCGCGATGCCGCTAGTCGGTATGGACTTACAGTTGGCGATTTGGCTGAGACGATCGAAACCGCCCTCAATGGTAGGGTTGTTTCTAAAGTACTAGAAAATCAACAGTCTTTCGATTTAATTGTCTGGCTGAAACCTCAAGCACGGCAGAGTCTCGAAACTATTCGCAATCTCTTAATCGATACTCCTAGTAATCAAAAAATCCCCTTAGGTAGCATCGCTAAAATTGAAGAAGGAACGGGGCCAAATACGATTAATCGGGAAAATGTTTCGCGCCTCATCATCGTATCGGCTAATGCGAAAGGTCGCGACATCCGCTCGACTGTGACTGAAATTGAAGCTAAAGTTAAAAGCAACGTTCAATTGCCAACCGGATATTTTATTCAATATGCAGGTCAATTTGAAGCTGAAGAACGTGCTACTCAAAATATTTTAGTTTTCAGCGCGATCGCATTTGTTGCTATTACTGTCCTGATGTATCTTTCCGTTAAGTCGATCGCTTCGACAGCCATGATTATGATTAACTTACCAATTGCCCTAGTCGGTGGCGTAATTGCGGTGGCTCTGACGGGTGGCGTTATTTCGGTGGCATCTTTAGTAGGATTTGTGTCCTTATTTGGGGTGGCAACTCGGAACGGATTATTACTAGTAGATAACTACAATACTAAATATGCCGAAGGAATGCCGATGAAGGAAGTTATTACCAAAGGTTCGATGGAGCGACTAAATGCGATTTTGATGACGGCGTTAACTTCGGGATTGGGTTTAGCACCGATGGTATTTCAAGGTGGATCGGGACAGGAGCTATTACAGCCGTTATCGATCGTGGTTTTTGGTGGCTTGTTTACTTCTACTGCGATTACATTATTGGTATTACCCGCTCTGTATTCCAAGTTTGGCAAACATTTATTCCCGAAAAAAGAAGAGGAACTCAAGCCAGAACAATTTTTTATGCACATGTAGCTCAATATCAATATGACTCAATCACCTACGATCAAAACTCAACGGATGCAAGTTGGTGGGATGGATTGCACGAGCTGTGCAATGAAAATTGAAGGCAGTCTCGAACAGCTAGCAGGGGTGGCTGAGGTATCGGTGGTGGTGGCAACTGGGCGGCTAATTGTCATTTACGATCCGGCACGGGTGAGTGAAGCAGATATTCAAGAGCGAGTGACAGCTTTGGGATATACGATCGAAACAGAGAAGTCTAAGTCTCCAGCTAAACAGAGCAGCCACGCTAGTGACGACCACTGTAGCCACGACCACAGTAATCATGATGATAACGATGAAGGTCATGACGAAAATGATGGGCATAATCATGGCGGGGGAGAGTTTAATTTAAAGCGTGAATGTCTATTAGTTGGAGTTGTAATTACGCTGTTTGTAATAGGTTCTATCTTTGAGAAACAATTAAACGCAACACCATTATCAATTGGTACATATTTAGTATTTATTCCGGCTTATTTATTGAGTGGTTGGACGGTATTAACTACAGCAGGGCGGAATATTTTACGCGGACAAGTGTTTGATGAAAATTTCCTGATGACGATCGCCACTGTTGGCGCGATCGCCATTAAACAGCTACCGGAAGCTGTAGGAGTAATGTTATTTTTCAAAGTCGGTGAATTATTTCAGGAATTAGCCGTCAGTAAATCTCGCCGATCGATCTCAGTACTACTCGAAATTCGTCCTGATGCTGCCAATCTCAAAACAGCTAATGGAATTGAGGTTATTTCACCAGAGCGGGTAAAAGTAGGTGACACAATTATGATCAAGCCAGGGGAAAAGGTGCCTTTAGATGGTGAAATCATCGATGGTAACTCTCAAGTCGATACATCAGCATTGACAGGCGAATCGTTACCGCGCATGGTGAAGGTAGGCGAGACTATTTTAGCCGGAATGATTAATCAAACTGGGCTATTAACTGTCACCGTTACCAAATTATTTGGGGAATCATCGATCGCCCGCATTCTCGATTTGGTCGAAAATGCCAGTAGTAAGAAAGCCGAAACCGAGAAATTCATTACTAAATTCGCCCGTCGGTATACGCCGATTGTGGTAATTTCGTCGCTATTAGTTGCCTTGATTCCACCGCTAGTAATTCCAGGTGCAACCCATACTGAATGGGTGTATCGCGCTTTGGTACTGTTAGTAATTTCCTGTCCTTGTGGATTGGTAATTAGTATTCCCCTCAGCTATTTTGGGGGTATTGGTGGAGCAGCTAAACGGGGAATTTTGGTGAAGGGAGCAACTTTTCTAGATACTTTAGCTGGAGTTAAAGCGATCGCGTTTGATAAGACTGGTACTTTAACTAAGGGTGTATTTAAAGTTACTGAAGTCGTCCCTTACAATGGGTTTGAGCAGGACGAATTATTACGCATCGCAACAGCAGCAGAAGTAAATTCTAATCACCCGATCGCTAAATCAATTGTAATAGCTTATGAGCGACTGATCGATGAATCTACGGTTTCTAATTATACCGAGATTGCCGCCCACGGCATTCAGGCAACGATTGAAGGAAAGCTAGTTTTAGCAGGTAACGATCGATTAATGCACCGTGAAAACATTACTCATGATACCTGTGATGTTGACGGTACCGTCGTGCATCTAGCCGTAGATCGAGTCTATGCTGGGTACATTATTATTGCCGATGAAATTAAGGAAGATGCAGTTCAGGCGATTCGCGATCTCAAAGCCGCAGGTGTCGAGCGGATTATGATGCTAACGGGAGATTCTCAGGCGGTAGCAACACGGATCGCGAAAACTTTGGGAATAGATACCTTTGCGGCAGAATTATTGCCAGAAGATAAAGTAGCGGCCATTGAGAAATTGCTGGGCGAGTTTCACAACAAAGGTAAAGTTGCCTTTGTTGGTGATGGCATCAACGATGCACCTGTAATTGCCAGAGCCGATGTCGGGATTGCAATGGGTGGATTGGGTTCGGATGCGGCAATTGAAACAGCCGATGTCGTACTAATGACAGATCACCCTTCAAAAGTTGCCGAAGCAATTCAGGTGGGCAAGAAAACTCACGCAATCGTCTTGCAGAATATCATCTTTGCTTTAACTATTAAAGTGATTTTCATCGGACTCGGCTTGATGGGATTAGCCACAATGTGGGAAGCTGTTTTTGCTGATGTTGGGGTAGCGTTAGCCGCAATTTTTAATGCTACTAGAATCTTGAAATAACTGTTGGATAAATATCCTTCGATCGAGGATTTCACTAAAATTTCACAAATATTTGCAATACTTACTCAGCATTGCAATCATGTAAAGTTACCATTTACCAAATATTGAGGATTAAAGATCGATGAAATTTTTCAACATCAGCCTAATTGCTTTAGGTAGTACCAGTTTGCTCTTCTTGGGTGCTTGTAGTGGTGATGATAAGGCTACCAAAACTGAAACTACCACAACTTCAACTCCAGCAGCTCAAACTGAAACTACTCCAGCTACCAAAGATGGGGAAAAGCATCGCGAAGGAGATGGAAATGACCATGCTAAAGGGGATAAAAAAGATGGTCATGAAGGTCAAGTAGTGCAGTCGGGAAAATATCATATAGAATTCAAATCCGATCCAGCAAAAGATTCGACTCATCTAGATATCAAGCTGCATGGCGAAAAAGACCAAGAGATTAATGACGCTAAACTTACGGCTCAAGTACAATTACCAGGTGGCACTAGTCAATCACTAGCAGTTCCCTACAATGCTGAAGAAAAGCAGTATGTAGCAAAACTACCAACAACAGCAACCGGAGATTATAAAGTCGTGCTCCAAGCTGATGTTAAAGGTGATAAGTTTAACAGTCGGTTTAGCTTTAAAAGATAACTATTAAGATCGCGCTTATCCTACTACTTTTCAATTGACTGAATAGAGGAATAAGCCCGATCGTTATTTATTACTCGATTACTAAATCTATAGATCTAAGATGGTACGCATTCTATTAATCGAAGACGAACTAGATTTAGGAGCAGAGATCGAACGATTGCTGCAACGTGAAGGCTACGAAATCGATCGAGTCACAGATGGCGATCTCGGTTGGGAATTTCTATCTTCGCCCAATCTGATTTATGATGTTGCAATTATCGATTGGATGTTGCCGGGGATTTCAGGCATCGATTTATGCCGTCGCTTGCGCCAACGACAGCAGCAATTACCAGTACTCATGCTAACTGCTCGAAACGATATTCACGATCGCGTCACAGGCTTAGATGCTGGGGCTGATGACTATTTAGCCAAACCATTTAGCACGATCGAATTACTCGCCCGTATCCGCGCCCTCAGCCGTCGTCCCGCTCAATTTCAATCAGCACAAATTAAGATCGGAAATTTTAGCCTCGAAGTAGAAACCCATATTTTAAGATCCAGTGAATCTAATCATATTTCCGAAGTAACTCTGACTCGAAAAGAATATCAAATTCTTGAATATTTGATGACTCATCCCAATCAAATTATTCCAGCCGATCGATTGCGCGATCGAGCATGGGATTTAGAAACAGATCGAGCTAGTAATGTCTTAACCGCTCAAATTAGATTACTAAGAAAAAAGTTATCGCAATTACCAATTAGCTTAGAGATTGAAAATATTCATGGGATTGGTTATCGATTGAATCCGCCAACTTCTATTTGAGCATAAGATTGTGGAAACTGGGAGAAATGTTGATCGATTATTTAGACGCAAACGTTGGCTATTAACTTTGACCTATGCTAGCGTGATGGGCTGTACTCTAGGATTAGTTGGTTACGTGTCCGATCGGATTGTTACCAATCTCAGCTATCAGTCGGTACAAAAAGAGATCGCATCGCTCGCAAGTAATATCCATGATAATGTCGAATATAAATTAGCCATCCCTGGAAAAATACCAGCAGATGTATACACTAAAATTCCCGAACTTTGTCCGATTTATTTAAATTGTCAAACCCAATGGCAACAAAAACATCGTCACACAATAGTTAATACCGACCGACATTATGCTAATTTTCTCGATGATTGGGGCAGAACCAGAGCAACGTTAGGTATCTATCCAAACGTCCCAAAACCCTCGTTAAGTTCTTTGGAAAATTCGCGTTGGGAGCATTTCGAGGATCGGTCGGGGAAACATTATCAGCAACTTACTTTAGAAATTCATACTCCCGACAATAAAATTTGGGGCTATTTACAAGTAGGAAGAGATTTAGCAGACATTCATGAATATCTGAACAACGTTCATTTAGTACTCACGATCGGTATTATTGCAATTGGCTTTATCGTCGCGATCTTGAGTTGGTATCTAGCCGGATTAGCAATGCGCCCACTCTCGCAGTCTTATCAGCAAATGCAAAAATTTACTGCTGATGCTGCCCACGAACTACGGACACCGTTAGCGACATTACAAGTAATTATTGAAAATGGTCGTGCGGAATATCAGCATGTGGCTCCAGAGTTAACTAATTGGCTCGATCGAATTGAGCGACAAAATATTCGGATTGCCAGTTTAGTCAACGATCTCTTGTTTTTATCTAGTCTCGATCACCCAGATAATAAGCTTAGTTTAGAACCATGTTGCCTGACAGAAATTGCCTTAGATTTAGTTGAAGAATTTTCCATTCCTGCCGCAGCTAAATTGATCGACATTTGTAGCGATCTCGATCCCAATGTGCAAATTTGGATCGATGGCAATTCCGAACAAATCTACCGGATGGGCGCAAATCTAATCGACAATGCGATTAAATATACCCCCACGGGTGGAAAAGTAACGATCTCGCTAACTCAGACTCTTAATGAGATCTCATTCCAAGTTAAAGATAATGGCATCGGTATCTCTGATGCTGACAAAGAACTTATCTTCAATCGCTTTCATCGGATTGAGTCTAAATCATTACCACCTCAGCATAGTACTGGATTGGGACTAGCGATCGTTAAGTCGATTGTCGATGTTCATGGCGGCAAGTTAAAGTTATCAAGCCAGATTGATCGAGGTAGTATTTTTACAATCGAATTTGTCGCTATTGGTGATTAATCAAAAGCAGCTACTGAAATCGAAAAATTCAGTAGCTGCTTTTAATTTTTATTGATGATTTTAGCCACCAGCTACAGCCGGAACGATGCTCACTTGATCGCCATCAGCCAGGGGTGTTTCGGTGCCATTGAGAAAGCGGATATCTTCATCGTTGACATAGAAATTAAGGAAGCGGCGCAATTGTCCGCTATCATCACAGAGTCTAGCTTTGACTCCAGGACAACTAACTTCGAGCGCATCTAGTAATTCGGCGATGCTATTACCTTCACATTCAATTGTCGCTTTATCACTGGTGAATTTTTGCAGTGCAGTGGGAACTAATACTTTGACAGTCATTCGATTTTGGATTTTGGATTTTGGATTTTGGATTAACATCTCCTCATTATTAGAGCTAGGTTCCAGATATTGTTAATTTAGCTTAAAGGGTTAGAGTGGTATATACCCATAACCATTTAGAAAAACTTCTAAACTAATGTTTGTTGCCAGTCGAGGCGGTTAAGGGTCTGAGACCGCTCTAGAGCGCGCTCAAAGCTGTCTAGTTTGGCTTCGATCGCAAATGGCTCATTTACATAGCCTTGAATGGACTCCTGAGTTTTGAGACCGTTGCCTGTGATATAGACGACGGTGGTTTCATCGGTATGGATTTTACCAGCTTCGATTAGTTTCTTGAGGACGGCGACGGTGGTACCACCTGCGGTTTCGGTGAAGATACCTTCGGTTTCAGCAAGTAGCTTCATCCCTTCGATGATTTCAGCATCGGTGACTGATTCGATGTTACCATTGGTCTTGCGAGCGAGTTCTAGCGCATAGATACCATCGGCTGGATTGCCAATTGCGATCGATTTAGCGATCGTATTTGGCTTGACTGGGACGACAAAATCCCGACCTTCGGCGTATGCTTGAGCGATGGGGGAACATCCTTCAGCTTGCGCGCCGCTGAATCGGACTGGCTTGTCTTCAACTAAGCCGATTTTGACGAATTCTTGGAAACCTTTGTGGATCTTGGTGAAGAGGGATCCAGAAGCCAAAGGTGCAACGATGTGATCTGGGAGTTCCCAACCGAGTTGTTCGGCAACTTCATAACCGAGAGTTTTAGAACCTTCCGAGTAGTAAGGGCGCAGATTGATATTTACAAATCCCCAACCGTAAGTATTGGCAACTTCACAGCATAAGCGATTTACTTGATCGTAGTTACCTTGAACAGCCATTACTGTGGGGCCGTAAATTACGGTACCGAGGACTTTACCTGCTTCTAGATCCGCAGGGATAAATACACAGCAATCTAAACCAGCATGGGCAGCGATTGCGGCGGTGGAGTTGGCTAGGTTGCCAGTACTCGCACAGGAAATAGTAGAGAAACCAAATTCTTTCGCTTTAGACAAAGCAACCGATACAACCCGATCCTTGAAGCTCAAGGTAGGCATGTTAACGGCATCATTTTTGATGTAGAGATTTTTGATGCCGAGCCGACGAGCGAGGCGATTCGCTTTGAGTAATGGTGTCATGCCTGTACCGACATCGACAATATGCTCGTCGGGCACAGGTAATAAATCCTTGTACCGCCAAATTGAATTGGGGCCAGCTTTGATGCTTTCGCGAGTTACTTTGGTACGGAGGTAATCATAGTCATATTGAACTTCCAATGGCCCAAAACAAAGTTCGCAAATGTGGGTAGCTTTGAGTTCGTACTCAGTACCGCATTCTTTGCAGGCTAGTCCTTTGGCGGCAGTAGTTCTGGTGCTGTTTAAGGTTGCTTGGGTCATGGTGGGATGTCGCGATGAATTTGATATCCGTTTGTTTGTTGGAATAAACATAACATGACTCGATCGACCCGTCAAACATACCCGACTAAATTAGTCGGGTATGTTTGACTCACAGGAAAAACAATGACAGAATGTTGAGCATATCGATTTAGCAGGGTGGCTAGATTGTGTAACTGATAGAATTGAAGAGGTGTAATCCCATTCTCAATAAGTTTGGAGGTTTTATGGAAATTGCAACTGCTACTACCATCCCTAGCACCGCTATAGATACTCAACCAGTATTGCTTAATGTCAGTAATACCAGACTGACTATGACATCAGCGCAATTCGTTCGCGTAGCGTGAGCTTTGCTCAATCGGCTGTGTATTGATAATCCCGACCTTAGACTTGAATTAACCCCCGATTTTGAATTGATTGTTATGGCTCCAACTGGCGGCGAGAGTGGTAGAAAAAACTTTAAGCTCTTGATGTTTCTTGGATTGAGAAGTCTAGATTAGAGGGTGTGAGCATCGTCGGATTGATTCCGATTCGGCAGAGCCGACGCTACGCGAACGTGCCTGATTTTGTAATAGAACTGCGCTCTGCGACCGTTCGCGTAGCGTCGCCTATGGCGAATAGCTTGAGTGAGACAAAAGCCAAAATGGAAAAATATCAACGGGTTGGTGTGCAACTGGGCTTACTCATCAATCCTCAAAACAAGCAGGTAGAAATCTACCGACCAGGAAAAGAACCAGAAATCTTAGAATCCCCAGCCTCAATCGATTGTACCAATGTCATGCCAGGATTCAGCTTGGACATGAGCAGAATTTGGTAAGACATACGATCTCCAGTTTTTGAGTCAAGATGCTTGCCCGATCGATAATTAGTCAAACCCTTCAATCGAACAAAATGTGTAATAACGTAGGTAAATAATAACTATTACCTACGTTATTACACGGTCAAGTCCAAGTTTTGGCGATTATTCTGCCTACAGCCCTGCTTTCTCGGTT
>JANNBD010000540.1:0-4859 GCA_031385105.1 Chamaesiphon sp. OTE_78_metabat_374 | reverse complement strand
CAGGCAGGATCGTCCACAGTCCAACGACAGGCGCAACGCCCACCAACTCCCCATAAGCCATACATTGCGGAATCAAATAAGCCGCAACGGTAATGCCTGCCAGGATATCTCCCTGCAACCACGATTTCTGATAGCTCAATAACTGCCGTAAACCAGGCAATCTAAGCAATACTAGTTGGCGGAGCCTGTCTCCTGGAGCATCGTTCATAAACCTCTTTCAATCACCATTCACTATTCACCATTCACTAAACCGCTGGCAACTGAATCACCAGCGTCGAACAAGGTGCGTGATGTAAAACATAATTGCTAGTACTACCTAGCCAGATTTCACTCAACATCGATTTTTGATTTCTGCCCATCACAATCGCATCCGCAGACCAATTTTTGGCAACTTCACAGATCATCCGACCTGCATCGCCCAGATTTTGAGAAATCTCCACGTCTATTCCCCGCTCTTTTGCTTGCTTGGCATCAGCCTGGAGCTGTTCGAGTCCTCGTTGTTCGCACTCTTTCCATTCCTTAGTATATTGCTCGATCGCCACATCATTGATGATTGGAAACATCCCCCCAACCAATGGACTAAAACTAGTCGATGTTCCTGGACTTAGCACATGCAGAAGTAATACTTTGGCACCCATTTTTTCTGCTAGATTCAATCCCGATCCTAAGACTAATTGGGATTCAGTAGAATTACCGATCGCGATCAAGATCTTCTCAAACATTGTGGTTGCTCCTTATTAATAATATCAAGATCAAGCTCTCATTTATATCAATCGAAACTAGCTTGTAAGTGCTGGCAACTGAATCACCATCACCGAGCAAACTGCATGATGTAAAACATAGTTGCTAGTGCTGCCGAGAAAAAATTCACTCAACATCGATTTCTGATTTCGCCCAATTAAGATCATCTCCGCTGACCAATTTTTGGCTGCTGCACAAATTAGCGGCCCAGAATCCCCGTAGTTCTGCAAAATCTCGGCTTTAACGTTACCCTTTTTTGCCCGCTCTGCATCAGCCTGAAGCCGTTCGATCCCCAGGCGTTCGTACTCTTTCCATGCTACTAAATATCGATCGACCGCCACGTCATCGATCATCGGTAAAATCCCGCCTACCAATGGACTGCTGACGGTACTTAGCCCGTGTGGTACCAATGGATTGAGGACGTGTAACAGCAGGATCTCGGCACCAAGTTTCTGCGCCAGTGCCAATCCGGTGGTAAAGATTTGCTCTGAATCAGGGGAATCGCCAATTGCAACTAAGATTTTTTGCAACATTTAGGGTCATGCCTCATCAACAACTAATCTAATTTTACAACAGGATTATCGATCATAATGTTAATTTTAATCCAACTAAAAATCAGCGTAATTGTTAATTTTTTATAACTTTCTCAACTTGTAGATATATAATGGATATGGCTTAAGGTCGATCGATCACCTTCAACATCTCATTTTTAAAATACTGAAGATTTACCAGTGAGATCGATCGGTAGTAACATTAGCCTGACTAGACGATTAAATATGTCGAATGAAACTATCTCAAATCCTAGCTCAATTATTAGTTGAATATACCGATCGACCCTTGCCACTATCCGTTATCTTAAAGCAAGTGGGAAATAGTGGATTTGGGACGATCGCCGGAATCCTCACCATCCCGATGCTAATCCCACTCCCCATTCCCCTCGCCGGATTTTCGACATTAGTTGGGAGTGGCATCATCCTAGTCGGTTGTCAATTGGCATTAGGCTACGACAAACCTTCTTTACCCCAGCGAATTGCGCGAATCGAACTATCGCCTGCGGCTTCTCAGAAATTACTCAAAAATATTAATCGATTGCTTAAACCACTAGAAAAGATGTCTAGAAATCGATTTTCACGGTTTAGTAATAGTGGATGGAGCTGTCGAATTACGGGAGCTTGTTTGGCTTGGGATGCATTATTGATGTCCCTACCGTTACCGATTCCACTTACCAATCTTGTGCCAGCTTATACAATTTTGTTTCTGGCGATTGGACTGTTAGAATTTGATGGATTATTTATTCTAATCGGCTATGGACTGACGGCGGCAACAACAATTTTCTTCGCCAGTATTGCGGGGACAATTTGGCAATTGGCAGCTCATTGGTGGCAAATATTAATTCTCAAAAGTTAATACTTATTCATACTTATAACTTTAGTTCCAAACACCCTCGCAGCTATCCTTCGCACCCCAAACCAAGCGAGGCGTTAGGAACCATTTCTCGATCGATATGCTCCAATTAGCCCCCAGGGAAGTAGTGTGTGAGGACGGAAATGATTGACCTAAAGTGAAGAAGCGTAAAAATTGCGGCTAGATTCGATCGAGTCTCCAGTAGATCGGTGATAGTAGGTAGAGATACTGCCAAACGACCCCAATATATCAAAAATTAGTTATTTAAAATGTCTACAGTTACCGTAACCCAAACAGTTTTGTCCCAACCCGTGTTGGGTTCGCGCCGCTTTAGCAACTTCTTTTGGGCGATCATTGTCTCAATTGGGGGGATTGGCTTCTTGCTAGCGGGACTCTCTAGCTATCTGAAAGTAAATTTACTCCCCGTTAGCAATCCGCTGCAATTGGCGTTTATTCCCCAGGGCATCGCCTTGAGCTTCTATGGCGTGGCGGGAACGCTGCTGGCGACTTATCTCTGGGTGGCGATCGTCCTGGATATCGGTGGGGGTTATAATAAGTTCGATCGAGAGGCGGGAGATATTACGATTTTTCGGAATGGCTTCCCAGGTAAGAATCGCCGGATCGAGCTAGTGAGTAAGATTGCCGATGCCCAAGCTGTCCGCGTCGATATCAAAGATGGACTCAGCCCTCGCCGTACCCTCTACGTCCGCATCAAAGGTCGGCGAGAAATCCCTTTGACTCGTGTGGGTGAGCCAATTTCTTTGACTGAACTAGAAACCCAAGGTGCGGATTTAGCAAAGTTCTTAGGGGTACCGTTGGAAGGACTTTAAATTTGGTGGATGGTGAATGGTGGATGGTGGATGGTGAAATACGGTTGAGGTCTTTTTGGATGAAGTTGTAAATTAGCCTGAAACTTAGTTGCTGGGAAGTGCTGACTCAGCACGGTATTTACTCATCCTCAACGATTCAGTCAAATTTACTATCCACCATCCACTCTCCACTAGTGTCGGATATTTACCTAGTCCAAGTTCGGTTTTACACCTGCGATCGAGCCACCCCGATCCGTTATTCTCTAAATGTGAGTATTTGAGAGATCGGCGAGATCGGCATAAATTGTGGTTAGAAAGTGGTTGCTCCCAACATTGAGCGAAGTATTAGCCAAAGCAGAAGCGATTGGGATCGATCTGCTGGTACCCGAATTTAGCCCTCCCGATCCTCATCCCACGACAGATCGTCAAGAATTACAGCTCAAAGCCGAGAGTCAGTGGCATAGCGCGATTGCTGCTGTAGAATCTCTATTATTAAACTCATTACCTACCCCAATTGGGGTCGAAGATTTTAGCGAAGAGACAACCATCGAAGGTCTGTTGATTACCGCTCCACTGCCCCTATTTAGCCATCCTTCGATCGTTTCCCAGTTGCAAACGATCACATTTACCACACCACATTCCAATCGGCAGTTATTGCCCTGTAAGTCTACAGGTACTCATCCCACCCCTGCTCAATCTCACCATTTCCCGATCGAATTACTACCTACAGATCCCCTCGCGGATGAGCGGTTTTGTCTGGTTTTAACCACTCAATTTAGCTTGCTAGTGGTTATGGGTGAGACAGATGATGCTCCCCACTGTCAATTTTCGTTCGATCCTGACGACTTGGATCTAGCCTGGAAATCCCTGCGGGGACGAATGATGCTAACAGCCCCTCAACACCTCTCCTACCTGGATGAATTAGCCGCCCAATTTAGCCCGATCGAGCCTGATTATCGATCGGTGATGGCATTTAGTCAATACCTGCTCCAACACCAGCCTGTGACCATTCTAGCTACTGCTCCGCAGCAGGTTCCAGCGACGGCGGAAGTACCTGCAAAAGTTGCAGCGGATGTCGAGCTACTCCAAGCACTCACCCACGAAATCCGCACCCCATTAACCACCATCCGCATGATGACGCAACTCCTACTGCGTCAGCCCGACTTATCGCCCCAAGTACTCAAACGGCTGAGTGCGATCGATCGTGAGTGTACCGAACAGATCAATCGGATGGAGCTAATTTTTAGCGCGGTAGAACTGGCAACTACCCAGCCATCCCAATCCGTCGATCTCACCACGATGTCGATTAGTCAGCTCCTCGAACACAGCATCCCCCAGTGGCAACAGCAAGCCGAACGCCGCAATCTGGATCTGGCGGTAGATATTCCCCACCAGCTCCCCGCTGTCGTCAGCAATCCCACAATTCTCGATCGAGTTTTAACTGGACTCGTCGAAAACTTCACCCGCAATCTTCCCTCTGGCAGTCGAATCCAAGTCGAAGTCACCCCCATCGGTGACAAGCTCAAACTCCAGCTCCAATCCCACCAAGATGCTGATGAACAACCTCATACAGCTCCCAGCAAGCGACACTCGATCGGTCAATTACTCACATTTCAACCCGAAACAGGCAATCTCAGCCTCAACCTCAACGTCACAAAAAATCTTTTCCAACTCCTCGGTGGTAAACTAGTTGTGCGTCAAAGTCCGCAGCAAGGCGAAGTTTTGACGATCTTTTTGCCATTGTCGATTATTGCTCAGAATTAGTGAATAGTGATCTGTGGATAGTGGATAGTGAATTCAGACGCTAGCGTCTTTTTCTTTCATTTACTCCATGCCTCTTCTGTTCCGCACTATCCACTATTCACTATCCACTATTCACTATCTATGTGGTTCGTCAAAATTGAA
>JANNBD010000535.1:0-6098 GCA_031385105.1 Chamaesiphon sp. OTE_78_metabat_374 | reverse complement strand
GTAGGGGCAATTCATGAATTGCCCCTACCTCCTCTCTTGATGTGTTCTAAAATGATTGTTGATTTATGCTTTCAACGACTTCGCAAATCGTTGATTTACTTCTGTCCAATTAATCACATTCCACCAAGCGGATAGATAATCAGGGCGGCGATTTTGATAGTTGAGATAATAAGCGTGTTCCCAGACATCATTTCCCATGATCGGATATGAACCCTGACTAATCGGATTATCTTGATTTGTTGTAGTGACAATTTTGAGCTGACCTTTTTCTCTAGCTAGCCATACCCAGCCACTCCCAAATAATTTTGTTCCGGCCTCATTAAACTGAGTTTTGAAAGTATCAAACGACCCGAATTGAGTCTTAATTGCTGTAGCGATTTCACCTGTTGGCGCACCACCACCTTTTGGCCCCATAATTTGCCAGTACATACTGTGGTTGAGGTGTCCGCCACCATTATTTCTGACCACAGTTTGAATATTTTTGGGTAATTTACTGATATTTTTCAGTAATTCTTCGACAGTTTTAGTTTTGAGCTGTGGATATTTATTTACGGCTGCATTCAAATTTTTTACATAAGCAGCATGATGTTTGTCATGATGAAATTTCATCGTTGCTGCATCAATATGTGGTTCTAGTGCATTGTAATCATAAGTTAATGGTGGCAGCTTGAATACATCTGGCGTAGCTACTGGAGCTGTGACTGAAGTTGCCCAGCTAGAATTGGTAACACTGCCAAAGAAAGCAGCAGTTGTACCTGCACTGAGTAGGTAAATAAAATTACGGCGGTTAGTGATCATATTTTTACTAAAAGAGATATGTTATTCTATCAGCCTGACATATTCGATCCAGTAGTTGTATTATGATTGTTAATATTATCTAGCGATCGAGTAATTAGAATTATTCACATCTTGCACCAGTAAATAAGAACTGATAGATTAGCCTCTAAACTTAATCCCAATTACTATTCACCATCCACTATCCACTATTCACCAAAAATTAGTAACTATGCTTTGATCCAAGATCTAAGATTATTTATAAACACTTCCCATATAATTACCCCATAATTGAGCGGCTTGGGCACTACTACTACTAGCTCTGGTGGGTGAATTATCATCATTACCAAGCCACACACCAGTTACTACTTTTTGATCGGGAATAAAGCCAATAAACCACAGATCGACGTTATTATCAGTTGTGCCAGTTTTGCCAACTTCCCCTAGTCCGATGGCGGCGTTTTTGCCAGTCCCAGTTGTGACTACCCCCCGCATCATTGTCGTCAAGGTGTCCGCAACACTTGTCCGTAAGACTCGCTGGGACGGGGCATCTTTGGTATAGTCATACATCAATCTACAGGTGCGGAGCTGGTTGAGATTGCAATTGCTCGTATCGTATACCCGTTTAATCGTGCGGGGTTTGTGCCAGATGCCTCGATTGGCAACTGCACCATAAGCTCCAGTAATTTCGAGCATATTGACCACACTCTGGCCTAATATTACCGCTGGCACTTCGTCAAGTTTCGATCGAACTCCCATTTTTTCGGCGGTTGCGAGTACCTTGGGCAAGCCAATATCCCGCGCAACTCGCAGGGCGGTAATATTCTCAGAGAGGGCGAATCCAGTATACATATTCGCCGATCCTGACGCGCCATGCTCGCAGCCAGGGAAACGTCTACCCCCCCACGACATCGGATCGCAGGAATAGGACTTTCCCGACGATATACCGCCTTCGAGTGCCGCCGCGTACCCAAACAGCTTAAACGTCGATCCAGGCTGCCGCTGGGCATCTGTGGCGCGATTGAATTGACTTTTTTGGTAGTCCACACCACCGACCATTGCTTTGACAATTCCGGTGCTGGGATCGAGGCTGACGATGCCACCTTGTGAGAACCGATAGTTGCTGCCAGCACTGGCAATATTGGTTCGCAGTGCTGCTTCTGCCTTGGCTTGCATTTTGAGATTCAAGCCTGTTTCGATCGCAAAGTTACCTTCTTTGGCAGTCTCAGCACCTAAAATCTCTTGGAGTTCCTGAAATACATAGTTGTATAGATAAGGAGCTTTGGTGTTGGTGCTGGGGGTGCAAGCTTCTATTCGATAGTTCAGCGTCGATCTTCTGGCTTCTCGCGCCTCTAGCTGAGTAATCATACCTGTTTCGAGCATTCTATTCAAGACTAAATTTCGCCGTTCGATCGCTTTTGTCCCTTTGCGTCCTCGTTTGTCTTCGATGCAAGGATTAAACATATTCGGGCCAGGTAAAATCCCTACCAGCATCGCCGATTCCGGTAAATTGAGATCCCGTGCGGACTTGCCCAAGTAATGCTGGGCGGCATCTTCAAAGCCATGCGCGTCATCACCGAGGAATACCCGATTGAGATAGGTCAGGAGGATTCGGTCTTTGCTGTAGGTAGCTTCTAGTTTGAGTGCGACTACAGCTTCCCGCATTTTACGGGGTAAATTGTCTTCGCTACCAACATACGATCGAAATAAGCTCCGAGCTACCTGTTGAGTCAGTGTACTCGCGCCCTGCGTCACTTTACCCTTCTGTCGGGCGACCATGACAGCCCGCCCCACACCCCAAGGATCGATGCCAAAATGCCAATAAAAGCGACTATCTTCAGCGGCAATTAGAGCTTTGGGCAAGTGCTTGGAGAAATCTGTCAGCTTGGCGAGATCTTTGTGGGATCCTGTTTTTGCTGGACGCAGGGGTGCTTCGAGATTGTCAGCATAGACCATCACTGGGCCATTTGCCTCGGGCAGAGGGTTAACATCAATTTTGGTGGATTCAGCTATGATGGCGATTAGCAGTAGCCCTAACAGGCTACCAGTGCCATACAGTCCATATCGCAACACCCGTAGATAGACAGGTGGCGGATCGAGATAGGTAATTTTGACTGCGGCTTTGAGTTCTGGTGGGCCAAGGGTGAATATATCACCATCTCTGAGCATAATTCGATCGAGCTTTTTCTTGCCCCGATAAATCCCATTGGTCGAACCCTCATCTTTGAGTAAGAAAGTATTACCTTTCTTTTTTTCTCGATTCAAAGAGAGATGTACCTGACTGACCACCTCATTTCGCACGACAATATCGCAGAATTGAGAGCTACGTCCCAATACATATTTTTCACCCAGTAGCGGAAAGACATCTGGCTCTGGGGCATCAGCATCTTGAACTAGCAGTTTGGGTACTCTAGCATTTGCTTTGAGTGCCAAGCGCGTAAAATTAACTCTAGTCCGTTGAATAACCTGACTAAGTTGAGCCAGGAGGGTCTTTTTTGGCGGCGAGGGCATGGGGCAGCGGGGAGACTAACGTGAATACATTTCAGAAATAGACGAAACTGGTGCTAATTTCCCTAAATCCCCTTTGAGGAGGGGACTTTGAATTCTAGAATTCGATCTTAGCCCTTTACGTTGATACATTACTAACTGGCAAAATTCCTGGAACGACTAAAATTGGTGAGTTCGATCGTGAAACAGGAGTGTCTCTATTTTAAAGGCGGAGCGAACATCTCGAAAAGAAAGTTCAACTAGACTGAGCGGCAGCACAGATTTTGGGTATTTGATATCATTGGGGGAGTAATCTCGTCACGATTCGTTCGCAAGGTAATCGAATGGTAGAACTCAAGCTAGCGCAGCTTCGCAACTTATTTAGAGAGATGGAACAAGCATTAATTGCTTATTCTGGTGGGATTGATAGTACTTTAGTTGCTAAAGTTGCCTATGATGTTCTCGGAGATCGAGCGTTGGCAGTGACGGCAAAATCGCCATCTTTATTACCTGAAGAACTGGAAGATGCGATCGAACAAGCAAGATCGATCGGGATTGCTCATCAGATTGTCGAAACACATGAAATGGACAATCCAAATTATTCATCTAATCCAATTAATCGCTGTTATTTTTGCAAAAGTGAACTTCATGATACGCTCAAACCCATAGCACTTGAGCTTGGTTATAATTATGCGATCGATGGTGTCAATGCCGATGATTTAGGAGATTACCGTCCAGGTATTCAAGCTGCCAAGGAACGTGGAGCCAGATCGCCACTAGCTGAACTAGGTATTACTAAGCTGGAAGTGCGTGAAATTGCTAAATCACTAGGCTTATCCTGTTGGAATAAGCCTGCTCAACCTTGCCTGAGTTCACGGTTTCCCTATGGTGAAGAGATTACTATTCCCAAACTAAACCGCGTCGGTAGATCTGAGATTTATCTGCGTCGTCTGGGGTATGAAAATGTCCGCGTTCGATCGACTGGCGATACTGCTAAAATCGAATTACCAGCCGATCTGATCCAACAATTTGTGGCTAGTATTAATCTAGTTGAATTAACTACAGCTCTGCAATCTTTTGGATTTACATACGTTACGCTAGATTTAGAAGGATATCGCAGCGGTAAACTAAATCAAGTCTTACCTCAATTAGTCAATTAGTTAAGCTTGTTTTTCTAATTTTATTAATAACCATAGGGCACTGACAATTCCCACAAAATGAGCCGTAATTGTATGAGTATTCGCCAATACAATAAAAATATCTAAAGGTTGAATAATCTTGCTCAAAGCATCGGGGCTAAACATCCCAAACGATACAGCAGAGGATAATGACTTGCCAAGTAGAGTTCCCGCAATAGATTCTGCACCCATCACGCTCGCACCCATCCCCACAATCGATGATGTTAAACCCCACTGCACCAGCTTGATCGTATCCGCTCTTTTGGGGCGGATATCGGGATTTTTGAGTTTGCGCGAAGTAACGACATATCTAAATGACCAAAAAGTACTGATATACAGTAAGCACAAGCCGATGAGGGCAAAAATCAAACTTCCACCTGTGCCTGGATTATTCACGCCCACAATGGCAGCGGGAGCCGCAAATAGAAAAATTAGCGTTGATACCACCGCTAAAACAAGTTGCAGCCAAAATCCAGCCCAGCCAACCCGCCACAATTGAGCGGCGATTTTTTTGACAGTTTGGGGCGTATTGTCGTTAATTCCTGAATCTGACATAAATATTAGTTAAGAAATTCAAAAGAAAATAGATTAATTATCCCTTGGTGTAAATTGAATGAGTTAAGCTGAAGACTGGGTAGCTATATTTTGTCTAATCATTAGTCATCCTCGTGACATTAAAATGGTTGCTCTCTTTAGTCTAGTTTTGTCAAATTTAGCTTGGCTTACAGTCGCTTTGGGCTGTTGAGCGAAGTAAAGATTGAAACACCAACATTATAAGGTGGTAACAGCTATGAATTTTGAAGATATCTATTGCTTTTTCCGCAACCCGCCACCACTGTATCTTAATCAGGAGTTGGCTGTATGTTATATTCTCGATATTTTGCTTCAAGACGATTCCTATGGTACTGAATTGATTGCTAGATTGGAGCATGAATCTTCAATCTATCGGCTCTCAGATACTGTTTTATATAGCGCGGTTAAGTTCTTGGAAGCTTCCGGTACTATCGTCGGCTATTGGAAAAAAGTTGCAGGTCGCGGTCGTCCGCGTCGGATGTACCAGATTTCACCTGAATGGCGAAATAAAGCTGGAGAACTAGCATCTTTTTGGAATCAATATTCTCAGCCTCATTCTACACCCACTACTATTGCATCGGCGATCGATCGTAGATCGCTTTCGGCCAATAGTTAGGCTGGACAGGATCGGGACGAGTCAGAATTTTAGAGTTACCTTTGAGCGGTAACAATCGAGCAGGCGTGATGCCTGCTTTTTCATGGCCAAATATGTTAACTTATATTGCGAGGTTAATTCAAATCGACCATGACTCGACCCTGTTGGGTTGCTTCTTCCCTGAGATGCTGCGCTATTCTCCGATGGAGAGGCTCTGCCAACAACTATCAACCATCAACCATCAACTATCAACTATCCTAATCATGGCTGCTAAACGGATTCTACTCTGGTATCGTAACGATCTTCGGTTGCATGACCATTTACCTCTGACTCAAGCTCTAGCTGATGGTGCTAGCGTCATTCCAGTTTATTGCTTTGACGATCGACATTTCGGTCAAACGAGATTTGGATTTCCGAAAACAGGTGGATTTCGATCGCAATTCTTAATTGAAAGTGTTGCCGATTTGCAACAATCTTGGCAAGCGCAGGGT
>JANNBD010000522.1:0-8429 GCA_031385105.1 Chamaesiphon sp. OTE_78_metabat_374 | reverse complement strand
ATCAATTTTTGTCTACAATCTTCGGCAAATAAGATCTCGCCTCGATCGAATGCATCGACGAATATTTCGCTATCGTCAAAGTCGGGACGAATCAAAAAGTGTCCTGGCATCCCGATTCCCACCATCGGGAAGTCGATCCGTTTAGCTATTTCTAGATAAAGTATAGCTAGTGTGAGCGGAATTCCAGTTTGGAGATCGAGAACATCATTGAGGAAGCTATTTTTGGGGTTGTAGTAGTCCTGCTCGTTGCCACGAAAGTTGTGTTCTGTATATAAGTATTGGTTGATAGTTTGGATTACTTTGAGCGGGTATCTGGTTTTGGGCAACTTTTGAGCTACTTCTGTTGCCATTAATGCTAGTATTCCCAGATATCGATCGAGATCGAGATCTGGATACTCAATTTGAGCAATACATAACGCTGCTTTTGCTACATTAATTTCTCGATCTGCTCGATCGATTTCAACTAAAAATCGTGCTAGGGAATCAGTCATGGAAGATAGAGTAGGCTTGAGAGGATAGCGAAAAAAGGTTTAATTAAATGTGGAGATCTTTTCCCGATCCGTATTTCCATGCTTGCAGGAGTTGCTGATAACGATATTGCTGTGCTGGCGATAGTTGAGCAATTAGTGGTGTGAGTAGTTTACCGATCGGATAGAGTCCCGTATAGGTGCTGAGACTAATGTAATTAATTAGCCAATCGACTAGCGTAATTATACCAACATGGGGGACGATCGGGATTACCGCAAGTGGGCTGGCGATCGATGTCTGAAACAGAGTACGGGAAAGGGCGGGGAACTGAACCACGTCTTGGAGGAAGGGACGCAAGACATCATCACCTAAATCGTTCATTGACTGGAAAACGGCTGCTAATAAGTTATTAATTCGATCTGGATCGACTTTTTGCCCGATGCCGACGCTCATTGCCCGTTGGAACATCCAAGTGACGGCGATGTTGGGTTGATATGGTTGCAATAGTTGGAGATCGCGATTGCTTAGAGCATCTGCTTGAAGTGCCATTTCAATCCCGTCAGTTAGGCGAGACAGATGCCGAATCAGTGAGCCAAATCCGCCGAAGCTCACTGGCGACTGACTACCACTACTATCGCCGATCATTAATACTCGCGCCCAGGTTGTTTTGAGTGGGCTATCGCGGTAGGAAGGGAAGCAGCCAAATAAACAGCGGTGAAAATTCAGTTGGGCGAGTTCGATATTTTGATACGTCGGTAGTAATCGCAGGTATTCTTCAAATAGAAATTCAAGGCTAAACCTGTCAGGATGAGCATCTAGATAAGTAAAAAGATAAGTGGTGCGCCCATCCCGTGCGGGAAATGCTTCCCAAAAATACTGACACTGATGTTCAATCGGTGTCATCGATGCAAAAATGTCACCCGTCTCATTCTCGGTGAAACCTGACGCACAACTTCCTACCACTAGACAGATCCCCTCCGGTTTGACATTACCCCGCGCCTGAGCCGCTAAGGGCGAGAAATGTCCCATTGCATCAATAAGTAACTTAGCAGTTAATTCAGCCTCGCCCAGCTTGATTGCTACCCCATTGGGATGAATCGTCACTCGATCGCATGATGTATATTCAAGTAACTTACCGCCATGCTCCAAAAACTTTGCTTTGAGCGTCGCAAGCAAATAAACCGGATCCACCCCAATATTCAAGACATCCCGTACCCAAATATCTGGCTGATTGGGAAAGGAGATTCTGGCGGGATTATATTCAGTGGCAATCGCTATCGCTAGCTCATGCTCAGACAGCAATTCCAGCTCTACCAGCACCGCCAATTCTGAGCGGGAGATATTCCACTCCTGCACTCTTCCTTTTAGCTCTCCGCGTTCAATTACCGCTACTTTTACCCCCCGCAGTTGCAGAGCCGCAGCCAGAATAATCCCCAGGGTACCACCTGCAATTACAACATCCACATCGATGGTTTTTAAATACTCGTCGCTTGAAACCACCATTTCTCGTTGATAAATCTGTCCCTGGCGCAAATTTTGCCACATTCTATCGACTCGTTCGAGATTGGCAAAGGTATCTGCGGGAAATTGAGCGGCAGTTTTGGCAGCGATCGACATAAGATTAGAGCAGAGAATTACTCATCATGGTAAAGCATATGAATACTGAAGCTCAGTCCCGACTGCTGATGAAAATCTTGATCGGCGTAGCTTGGCTCGATGGTGCCATTCAACCACAAGAACGCCAATACCTCGCAAAAGTAGCTCAAATCCATCAACTAGATCACGATACGGAAGTTGAGCCATTATTGACTGGTACGATCACAGTTACCGCCGTAGAATGCGAACAGTGGATTCAAGAGTATCTCGGAGATCGATCTATCCATGATGACGATGGACTCATCGAAGCAATTAGCGGGTTAGTCTATAGCGATGGCGATGTTGCCATCGCTGAAGCAAAATTATTAGTAAACATTCAATCAACACCTGCGACCACTCCGCCTATTGTTAGTAAGTTTCAGCATCTTTATAAGAAGGCTTTAGGCTTTAGGCTTTAGGTGAATAGTCTAAACGTAGGTTGGGTTGAAGAATGAAACCCAACACTCTAGAGATGTTGGGTTATTTCCTTACGAAAGGATGGAAGAAACTCTGGCTGAGTTCGTTGGGTTTCATTCTTCAACCCAACCTACAGATCTTTTCCCCACACCCCTTGTCCCCCATGACCCCATCCCTGTCAAACAAACCAAATACCATCACTCAGCTACGCGATATCTTCACGAGTGAAACATTCCTCTACATCGTCAAAAGATCGATCCAGGCACTGTTTACCCTCTTCTTGGCTTCGATTCTGTGTTTTGCGATTATCCAATTATCTCCAGGTAATTTCCTCGACACGCTCAAGCAAAATCCCAAAATTACGCCCCAGCGGATTAAGGAGTTAATGGAGCAGTTTGGATTGAGTGAGAAGAAAGATTTTGGGACTTTAGTTAGTCAATATTTTAAATGGCTCACCCAGGCAGTTCAGGGTAATCTGGGATTGAGTATGCTCTACTTTCAACCTGTATCTTCACTAATTGGTCAAAGAATTAGGGCTACACTAGAACTCGCGATCGCTTCGATTATCTTAACGTGGCTAATTGCCATCCCCTTGGGAATTATTGGCGCGGTCAATCAGAATAAATTTATTGATAAATTCCTACGAGTACTGAGTTATACCGCGCAAGGATTTCCCAGCTTTGTGACTGCCTTATCGTTGCTAATTGTCGCCCAAATCTGCTCACCGTTCTTACCTGTGGGTGGCAGAACTAGTATCAATCATGGTGAATTGTCGGTGGTTGGTCAATTGTTTGATATTCTTTGGCATATGATCTTGCCCACGATTGCCCTAACGGTTACAGGATTTGCTGGACTGCAACGAATTACTCGCGGGGAATTATTAGATGTCTTGCGTCAGGACTATATTCAGACAGCCAGAGCCAAGGGCTTATCTGAGAATCGGGTGATTTATGTCCATGCACTGCGGAATGCAATTAACCCGTTAGTGACGCTATTAGGATTTGAGTTTGCTAGTTTACTTAGTGGTGCTTTTATTGCTGAGTTTTTCTTTAATTGGCCAGGATTAGGTAAGCTGATTCTTGCTGGTGTAACTGCAAAGGATCTATATCTAGTGATGGGTAGTCTAATGATTGGTGCGATTATGTTGATCGTTGGTAATTTATTTGCAGATCTATTACTCAAATTTGTCGATCCACGGATTAAATTAGCTGATCTGAAGTAGATCTTTTAGCCTATTCTGGTGCGTTATCCTGCGGAGTAACACACCCTACGATTCTAAACCACTAAATCCAATACCTGCGATAATGAATCGATCGTTAGATCTGGATGATGTTCTAAGCTCGGTGGCTGAAGATTGCCGTACTCAGAATCAGATCGCTTCACCCAAATGGTAGACATGCCTAGTTGACGCGCGCCAAGGAAATCTTTGCGCGGATTATCGCCGATATATACGCTAAACTCTGGTGCGATATTTAGTTGCTGTAATACTAACTTAAATGGAGCTGTACTTGGCTTCCAATTTTCTCGCCCCAAACTGTCGGAAAAAACTACCGCATCGAAGAAAGAGTCCAACCCTAACGCCGCCCATTTAAGCTGTTGTACCTGTAAATAGCCGTCGCTAACTAAACCTATTTTATAAGATTTAGTCAGCACCTTTAATAGATCGATCGATTCGCCAAATGGACTAATCTTTGGTAAATGTTCGCGGTAGACATCTAGCAATTTAGTCACAACGGCGATATTTTCGATCTGGTGAATCTCTAACCACTGATTGAAAGTGTTATTTCTAACTCCGGCAACATAGAGATCGAGCAGGGTATTGTATCCTCGATCTTGCTCAATCCCCAGATTTACCGATGCCCAATCAGCAACTGCCTTAAATCCACTCAAGACATAATCACGTTCTGAGTACAGCGTATCATCTAAGTCGAATACGATCGCTTGTAAGCTACCCATACCAGATTAAGTCCTGGCAAATAGTTTACGGACTGGCTTGTCTACTGTGATGTACTGACGCTCATACTGTGGCGCGCCATCTGTCGTCTCAGCTTTAACAAAAACAGCGTCATCATAGCGCAGCATTGACAGTCCATCTTCCCACTGATCGATCGCTACTTGAGGATTTTTGCCTGCACACAATTGAAATAACCACAGGGGAAAATCTGCACCTGCTCGGTAAGCTAAAGGATAACCACCGCCAAATCGAGGGTTAATTTCGATGAAGACAATCTCACCATTTGGTTGTAAAAAACATTGAACAGTGACGCAGCCAATCGCACCTGGTAGAGATTCTACAACATACTTTGCCGCAGCAATTAATGCTGGATTTTTGACAGTTGTACCTTTACTTGTTTCGCCTGCTCTTGTCTCAAGCCTCAGTCTTGGCACAATCGAAATTGCTTTGCCTTGAAAGTTAACTAAGACATCGATCGTATATTCTTCCCCACTAATTAGTTCCTGAATAATTGGATCTTCAATGTAATTTGCAAAAAAGTTTAGCTCTGACCGATTCTTGACTTGATACACTCCAACGCTAGCACTACCCTGGTTCGGCTTGATGATCACAGGGAAATCTCGATCTTTGACTTCATCTAGCTGATATATTTTAGGTGCCTTGATTCCAATTGTCTGAAAGAACAGACCCGTCTTTTTTTTGCCATAACAAATATCATTGACTGCCGCTGAAGAAATCAGAACTGTCACACCCCGATCTCGAAATCTTTGTTCATGGAGGGATAAGAGATTGAGTTCGGTATCAATCAAGGGAATCAGCAGATCGACATCATGTCGATCGCAAATATCCAGCAATTGATCGATATAATGAGGATCGTCAACTCTGGGTACAAGTTCGGCTGTATCTGCCAGGAAAGAAGCTGGAGCATTACGTTTTAGGTCTGTAGTAATAATTTTCCCTGTAGTGCCAGACCGCAACATTGACTCTCGAAACGCCTTTAAAAGTTCAACTCTTCTGCCAACGCTGGTGAGTAATATATTCATAGACTTACCTAGATTTCAATAAAATATAGTCGGGGTTATGCTTAATTAAATTAATTTGGTTACAGTACTCTACTCAATTGGTCAAATAATTTTTCAGAAAAATTATTTGACCAATCTATAAAATGTGCAGCTTTGATTTGTACACTATTGAAGACTGTGTAACAAATCAGAACTAACACATTATTTGGAATACTAGCTTGTGAATATTCAATGGCTATATTGACGACTAGATCGGGCTTATAGTTCCCGTGGATATAAAATATACACCGACCCATCGAATAGTTGAATATAGCTGCATCGGAAATTTTGAAGTTACCGAAGTAAGACATTTAATTAATCAGTCTTTCTACCATAATAGCTCATGCATATATTCTTCGACTGATAAAAAGAATATTGTAGCTATTAATTAATTCGTTGCTGACAATAAATAATGTCAATAGTGAGTAGTTAATGATAAAGATTATTTATCGCTGGTATCTCATACCTGGCAACTGATTGACTAATTCGAGCAATTCCAACTGAAGCAGAATACCTGAAACCATCGCTGTTGGTAATTGAGATTTAGTTACGATTTCATCAAAACTAATTGGATCGTTTGTCACTATCAACCAGATTTGCTGTAGATCTTGGCTGAGATCTGGTGATGGTAGAGTTTTGAGCTGACTAACTACTGGTGATGGATCAGCCTGGGGGGAAGCGGGAAAAAGTTGGAGTTGGGTGGAGCTGTCAAGTTGAGGGATTGTGGCAAGTAATTCAAGCAGGTGATCCAGGCCGAGAATGGGCTGTGCGCCGCGACTGAGTAGCCCTAGACAGCCAAGGGCATTTGGGTTGTCGATCGAGCCTGGAAGGACGTATACATCGCGACTGAAGTCGTTGGCTTGATAGGCGGTAATCAGTGCGCCGGATCTAGTGGGGGCTTCAATCACGATGGTAACGCGACTCAATCCGGCAATAATTCGATTGCGGGCGGGAAAATGAGTTCGATCGGGTGGCGTTCCGGCGACATATTCACTGACAATTAATCCATGCTGCTGAATATCTGCCCACAAGTTCTGATTGCGGGGTGGATAGACGAGATCGACTCCAGTACCAACGGCGGCGATGGTGCGTCCACCCGCTTCTAGACAGGCTCGATGAGCCTCAGTATCCACACCCTGCGCCATTCCTGATACGATCGTAAATCCTTTACTCGCCAAGCAACTACTAATTTTTCGCGCCCAGCGTCTGCCATAATCAGACGGATCGCGAGTCCCGACAATGGCAATCGCCGGAGTAGTGCCGTAATTTTCGGCAATGACTACTTTGCCGCGATAATACAAGATACTCGGTGCTGACGGAATTTCGCTCAATAAACGGGGATAATCAGCCTCACTCCGCGCCCACCAGTGAGGATTGGCGATCGAATGTGCTACTAATAATTTGTCAGGATCGATCTTGGCACGAGCAGCCACAATCTTCGATCCTGACTGATTTCCGACCCCATCAATTGACAATAACGCCTGCGTATCCGCATTCCAAGCAGCTTCTAACGTACCAAACCGCTGCTGCAATCGATCGATTAAAATTGGCCCCACACCAGCAACCTGTGACCAAGCTAGCCAATAAATACGTTCTTGTGACATCCGATCTGTTCCACTCTTTTGCTTAGTATGCCCAAGGGGTGAGGGATTTTATCGGAGGGCAGGGGGGCGTGGGAGTGTGGGAGATGGGGAGTAATAATAAATTCACTATCCACTATCCACCATCCACTATTCACTAAAACACCATTCACCAATCCCATTTCAAAGATCCGCAAATACAGATCTACACAAATTAGCTCACAAATCGATATGATGAGGAGCGATTGTGTCGATGCAAGATTTCCCAATATCTCTAGGCAGAGACATTATCGTTAAATTGCGATCAGTGATTTGGAGCAAATGTCGATCGAGCCTACATATTTTGAACGAGATCGTTACGATCTACCATTGCCATTAATTGGGCTAAACCCGAATACCCCCGTTAGGGAAACTACCTTAATCCAGAGTGTGTCATCAAATTTAGCGTCGGCGCAGCAACGCCTGATTTTCCAAGCTCTCACCCAGGTGCTCACACCGATTGGGGTGCGGTTCAAATTTGCAGTTGAACATCAGCCGTCATCGCCAGTAGATCCCAACCTTAGCGAGCAAACAGTCTTGCAGTCTGCGGACATCCAGCCGCTCAAATGTCGGTTGTGGGTGCGGTGTCACTCTACCAAAAGTTTAGACTGTGAAATCCTTGCCGAGCCGCTTGCCAAAGCACTTCGCAGCATCAATCTTCAGGGGTTTCAATCTGCCATCGTCGAATTTTCTCGGTTCTCAGTGGAAACAGCCACCAAGAAGCGTCGAGTCGCTGATTGGCGATTGAAAATCGACCTCACGCCACCCACTGTTCGGCTGAGGAATTGGGCGCGGTGGGGGGACGTGCAATCGATTGTCAAATTGCTTAATCTCGCACTAGCACCCAGAGAAATTCAAGTCAGTGCGGTATTCAAAGATCTCACCCTACAGCTTTTTTGTACGCTGACAAACCCCCACGCAGGTAAGTCGCCTTCAAAGAAAATTGTCGTCGATACGATTGCCCCGTTACTCATTTCACTGACACCTCAGGGGATTCAAGGTGCAACTATTCATGGCGTGCAGTCTAGCCGCCAAATTGATGCGTCTCCCATTTGGACTCACTGGTTGGACTTACCTGGTTTAGGCAATCCCAAATTTTCGCCGACACCGATCATCTTGGCAGCGCGCGGAGATGAGGATGCGCTCAATTTTATCTTGGAACGGTTACTCAATCCCGATTTAGATCAGTGTTTTGCGATCGGGGGGATTCATTTATCGCTACTCTATCATCAACATCTGATTCATGTGATGAGTGAATCACCCATTTGACCGATT
>JANNBD010000483.1:0-5455 GCA_031385105.1 Chamaesiphon sp. OTE_78_metabat_374 | reverse complement strand
GATCGAACTGGTAAGATTCTAAACAATCACTCACAACCAAGGAAATACAGATCGTGCTCAACGTAAAAGATATCATTGGTAAACCTGTAGTCGCTTCCGATTCCGGTGAAAGAATTGAAACTATTGTTGCCCCAATTTTCGATCGATCTGAAAACTGCTTACTAGGCTTCTTGGTTGACCAAACTAGCTGGCTTGGTAATCCTAAAGTTCTACCATTATATCTAGTTCAAGCGATCGAAGCTGATGCAATTATTATTCCGTGGAAAGAGTCGATCGCTCCAGCCAGTGACTATGCAACTATTCACGATATTTTAAAACAGAATAACAGTCTCGATATTGACCAGATTTTGACTAATAACGATCTATATTTTGATGAAAACACGGGTGATATCAAAAATTTCTAAGCTACTGCACTGGGTTTAGCCTGAGTGATTAGCATGACAATCGAAATCAATCGATATTTATAATGATGTTAAAGCACAAAAATGGATTGGGTATGTTCGCGAATCTGCAACAGATTGAGTCAGCTCTGGAGCTACTTAAATCGGCTGGGATGAACATGAATAATATTTCAGTTGTCGTGCCACAAACTGATTCAGACAGCCCACAGTTGGCAGCACTGACAGCACCAGTTTTCCAGTCTGAACACGAGTTTACAGGCGGTAGTAAGATCGAGAGTATCGAGCAGGGAGCTGTAAAGGCTGGAGCCGTGGGCACCGTTGTCGGGGGTGTCGTCGCGGCACTGACAACGTTAGCTTTTCCCGCATTTAGCGGTGCTGTGGTGTTGGTAGGAATGGCAACAGGAGCTTTCTATGGAGCTATCTCTGGTGGAGTCCTCGGCGGTGAAGGTGGGGTGGAGATTTCGGAAACGCAAGCGCAGCACTATGAGGAGCTGCTGGCACAAGGACACTATTTACTGACAGTCACAGGCACCGATGATGAGATCGATCAATCTGCATCGGTACTCAAGACTGCAAGTATTCAAGATTGGATGATTTTCAACACACTTTAAAAGTTGAATTTTGACATGATTGAGAAATAATCAAATCCGGCTAAAGCTGAGTAAGTCATCTAAAGAATTTAAGAGTTTTACTTCTACAAGCACGATTTCTTTGGCAGCATTTAGATCGATCGACCAGCTTATATTGACAGTAAACCAGTTCATTTCTACCTTGCCCTGAATTTGATATTGGGTATAGTTAGAATCGCTCATGAGAATTGCTCCATCCTCTGGGCAAAATTTTATGCCCTTGGCTTCTTTTTCTAAATATTGAGCGATCGCATCTCTGCCCTGAAGCTGTTGGTCGAATGGGGGATTTAGACATCCTTGTGCTGCAAACAATTCAGCCGCTGCGGTGAATTCACCATTATTTAATCTGGCAAAATACTCATAAATAACTGGCTCATGAATGCCTCGGATCTCAATCTGAATATTTGTAGGCTGCGTCAATGATGTAGCTGCATTACCTGAACTAGTGAGTTTCATAGATACAAAATAAATACTTTTAAATCCTATTCTATCTATCAAACCACAATTATTATTGAGTTTAATCTGCCTTTAGATTGATCGTGATATCTGCCTAAAGTGAGTATCGATCGACATCAATAATTAGTATGGTAAAGAAGACCAATAAGGATAATATTGTGACAACTACTACTTCAAATATCAGCCCTGAATTAGGTTCAGCTTTTACCGCTTTATCGACAGATGGACAGCTTGCACTACTGTGGTTTATCTACAAAGAAGTTGGTAAATCGATTACCCCTGCGGCACCTGGAGCTAGCACCGCTGCACCAGCCATCGCCGAAGGACTCTTCAAACAAGTGGCCGAAATGAGCCACGATGAACAGCTTCAAGTTCAGCGCGATCTCGTAGAGCATAAAAATAACTTAATCAGCCGCGAGTATGGCGCATTAAGCGACACTACCAAATTACTGTTCTGGTACCTGTTGGCACAAGGGATGGATCGGACTGAAATTATCCCGATGCCAGAGAACTATATCCTCGAAGCTGGCGCAGCTCAGTGCTTGCAACAACTCCAACAGCTCGAACATGCTCAACAGATTACTATGTTACGGGATCTAGTTGCTGGCATGGGAGTCGATCCTAGTTCTAGTCCTCACGATCCGGCGACTGGACTCTAATCTAGTTATTCAAAACTACTCTCGATTCTTGCACCAATACATACAGACTATCACTAAGCGTAGATTTTAGGGTACCCACAAGGGGCACCCCTACAGATAACTTGTAGGGGTGCCCTGGATCTACGGTTAGCACGAGTATGTTCAAACTGGTGCAAGATGTGAGTTTGCAAACAATTGTCCTCCGCCGAAATTGCAACTTTAGGAGGAGAAACTAGTATCGATAGCTATTCCTTTTAGGAGAATACGGGTATAGGATCGATCGAATAAGATCGCAGGTATAGCAAACTTATAAATAAGTCGGACATCCAAATGCCTACTCCTGAAGACAGAAAAGACATCAACAATCCCCCCCTAACTCCAGAGCAGAGATCCTACGAACAGGGGTATACCAAAGGTCAGAGTAGAGAAAACGATCTACAGCATCGAGAGCGCGCCGCAGAAAACAGCGGTGCTGTTAGTGGTTTAGCGATAGGTGGCATCTTGGCAACACTAGTCGGTCTGGGTGCCGCTTACTACTACTGGGGACAGCCTGCGCCGACACCCACAACTATTATTAATAACCCGCCTGTTGCGCCTGTTGCCGCACCAGTTGCCCCTCAAAAAGAAACTAAGATTATCGAGCGAACGATCGAGAAAACCGCCCCAGCCGCCCCACCGAAAGTAGTCAAAGTCCCCACGCCCGTTTTAGTTCCAGGTGCAACGAAAGTAATTGAAGTGCCTAAGCCCTTTGCGGTGCCCGTCGTACCTGCTACGGGTGCCAAGTCAGACTCGCCTGCGGAAAGTTCTAAACAAGAAAGTTCTACTCCTGCCGCGACTCCTGCCTCCGCTGCTACTCCTGCCCCCGCTACGACTCCTGCCCCTGCTACCAGCGATAGTTTACCCTCACCGGATAGCTCTGATGCTGGCACTAGGTAATTTAAAGATAGGCGAAAATTATGTTAGCTAGCACTAATTAATTATCGAAAAAACCCAAACTAGTCAATATCAAATATAAGTTCCACGGCTCAATTCAAATAGATTTGTGCCGTTTTTTCATTTTTGTTGTTTACTTAAACTAATCTAAAAATTATTGCATTTACATCAAAATTAATTATCATGAATACACCTCCCACGACTCAACCACCATCGCAATGGCAAATCGCAACAATAGCAGCCATTGGATTGGCAATTATTTGGAATTATCTGACCAATTCATTTCCACCGACGGGAGTAACAATTGCTAAATTATCCAGTACTGTGTTTGCTAATGTCAAAATCATCCCTGCTAACTATACCTTTGCGATCTGGGGGGTGATTTACGTTGGTTTAATTGCTTTTGGTTTTTATCAACTAGATTATCGTCGGGCTGACAACGCACCATTACAGCAGACTCGCCCCTGGATCGTGCTGGCTTCCATCCTTCAATGTGCGTGGATTTTGTTGTTTTTGTATCAACAGATGGTGCTGTCATCAGTTGTCATGCTGGGGATTGTTTGGGCGTTAATTAAATGTTATCGCAGCCTTCATTCGTCGCAACCAAATCTTCGTCGATCGTATCCCACTTGGGTACCGAGTGTATTTAGTATCTATCTCGGTTGGATTAGTGTGGCGACGATCGTAAATATTGCTTCTACCCTCGATAGTTTTGGCTGGCAGGGTGCGCCGTTAGCTCCCAGTTTATGGACGCTGATCATGATGGCGATCAGTGTCGGTCTGGCATCAATCTTACTTTATATCTATGCCGATCGAGCTTTTGGCGGCGTAATTATCTGGGCAATGGGGGGAATCACGATCGCCAATTTAGACGATCCCGCGATCGTAATCGGTGGCTTATTGGCGATTTCAATCCTGATTATATTGACGATCCAACGATCTAATTCTCCTGCCTAAAACTACTCCCTTCCCGCGCTGTCTACTCACTAAACCACTGTCTTGAAAAGGTGCTCTACTGGAGCAAACCCCAAGACCGCACTTTTCGCTAAACCACTAAACCACTAAACCACTATCCACTCTAAATATCTGATTTGACACTAAGAAGTCCCTAAACCATCGGTTTGACCCAGACTTCCATACTGGTTAGATTCAAGCAGCCAACGGTACCAAACTGAGTGGAGAGGGCAATATCAGCCGCATCGCGTCCATAGGCGATGGCGACGCGATTGCCCCTAGCTTCTGCTTGGGTCGCATCAAAGGTATACCACTGGCCGTCTAGATAGGCTTCAAACCAGGCGTGTAAGTCCATTGGTTCTAATTGGTAGAGATAGCCCGCTACCATCCGCGCGGGGATATCCAGGGCGCGGCAGAGAGCGATACCGAGATGGGCAAAATCCCGACAGACTCCCACCCGCTGCTGGGCGGTATCGAGGGCAGAGGTTGAGGTGGTGCTGGTGCCATATTGGTACTCGATCCGATCGTGAATCCAGGCGCGGATTGCGGCTACTTGGTCATATCCTGGCGGATGATCCGCGCTGATTTCCGTGGCGAGATCGAATAGTTGGTCTGATTGACAGTAGCGGCTGGGTAATAAAAACTGCAAGATCCAGTCGGGCAAAAATTCGATCGCTGTCATCGGCGCACTTGGTGCTACGGCGATCGTATCACTCGTTGCCACCCATGCTTCGGTGCGGATCTCAAATGTGCCGACTGGAGTGATCAACCGCTGACAGAGATTGCCATACACATCCGTATACTCACGGGCAGGGACAAACGGTTCGAGCAAATATTTCTCTTGCAACACCCATTGACTGTCGCTACTGCGCGGCTTGAGCATCAGGATCAAGGGCGTGGGTTCGGTCGCCTCAAATTTGAGATGACATCCTACTTCTAGTTTCATTGGTTCGGCGTGGATAATGTCGGAGAAAAACCATCACGAGCAGCTTAACAGCTAACTTGTGATGGTTGATAGTTTGTGTTAGGAAAAGTTGGCGGCCAAATCCTATTTCTGACCAGATTCTAGCGATTTCTCAGAATTAGTTAAATTGGGGAGGCTGGGAAAAGAGCGATCTGCCAAATAACTATTTAGGAAAGTCGTGCCGAGGGAGAGCACAACTGGGCCTAAGATAATAGCGGCGATGCCATTTACCGAGAATCCAGGTACTAATACGCCTACTAACCAGAAGCAAATGCCGTTAACGACGAAGGAAAATAAACCAAGCGTCAACAGGTTAATCGGTAGGGATAGGAGGGATAGGATGGGTCGGATTGAGCCATTGATTAAGCCCAAGACGATCGCTGCAATGATTGCAGTCGGGAAGTTACTAATCGAAACGCTAGAAAATAGGATATCTACTATTAACAAGCTCAGTGCTGTAACTAATGTGGTCAATAAAAA
>JANNBD010000474.1:0-4246 GCA_031385105.1 Chamaesiphon sp. OTE_78_metabat_374 | reverse complement strand
TTTTCACGCTTGGGTCCTTGATGTCACAACAATTGGTTAGGGAAATGGGGTGAGAGGATGAATTTATAAATTTAACGGGGGAATTTATTTATTTTTAAAATAAGATTTAGATATATCCTGCTAGTCAGCTTTAATCAGGTGAACAGCCTCTAGGCTCTAGAGAATCAATTGACCATCCATCTATATATTCCCACATCCAACCATCGAATCAGGAAAGTTATCCAAAATTTCAGGGCAACCCCCGTTCGCAACAGTTGACTAGCAGTTTACTCACACCGATGATCGGTGCCAATATCTCTAATTATTCCCTGTATCCACTCAGATGTCACATCTGCTAGTATTTATTTAACTGGGAGCGTGTTGCAGGTTTGGGTATTAGATCCAGCCGCTCAAAGTATTCCGGTATTTTAGCTCGACCTGATCAAGGCAGTGCTTCGCTATCATCCACCAAAAACTGATATCAATAGTGAAGTGATTACCGACGATCTATTTCCTGTTTTATCAGTTGAAATTGAGCGATTGTCTGAGAATTTATGCCTCGTCTGGATTAACTTTTGCAAGCTCACAATAGCCATTCTGCCGATCGATCTCCTAGATTCAGTAGTATACTTACGGCTTTGCCCAGGCGCGGTCTTTCGGTCGTTTTGTCAACAAATTTCTGGACTTGTTCAACCACACCCATTGCGGCTAGGTATGAAGCAATTGTATCTAGGTGAGCAAGATAGTCAGCTTCGGAAATTGGAAAGGAAGCTTGCTCTTGATATTTCCACATGATCTGTAGATAGATCTTAGTTGGAGTTTTTTTGATCTGAATATCATAGGAGTAGTCCCATTTTGTTGTGATCATTGTGCGGAGTTCTTGTCCAGTCATATTTAGTGGTTTAGTGAATAGTGAATAGTGAATAAGTTGATTGTTACTAATTAGAGCTTTGGAGCAAGTAGGACGCTTGCGTCCTTATATTTGCTAAACCACTATCCTCAACTCCCCTGTATTTCCATCCAGAGTTGCTTCCATGCCAACAGGTAAAGCGGCATTGCAGCCATCGTGTCCGAAGGGGAGATTGGCGACGATGGGAATTTGGAGATCGGTGAGTCGATCTCGGAGGACTTCTGCTACTGTAAAACTGGGAACGCCTGCTGGCGCGTCACATTGACTAAATCTTCCGATGGCAACTCCGGCAACCTGGGAGAGCGCACCAGTTAGTCGCCAGTGAGTGAGTAATCGATCGATCCGATAGGGAGCTTCAGTAATGTCTTCGATCGCCAAAATTGTACCAGTTAAGTCGGGCTGCAATGGAGTTCCGAGTAGATGAGTTGCCACGGTGAGATTGCAGGGCAATAGTCTTCCGGTCGCGACTCCACCCACCCAGCTATCGCCTTGAAGTGGCGGGAGCGATTGTCCAGTGACGATCTGAAACAACCTGTCGATCGACCAGTCCGGTTCGTCTGCTAAAGTCGTTAATAATGGCCCGTGTACGCCAACAATTCCTTGCTGTGCCAGACTCCACAATAATGCGGTAATATCTGAGAATCCAATTAACCATTTAGGTGTAGCCATTGGACTCCACTGCCAATCTTCCAATAGTCTCATGCCGCCATAACCGCCTCTGACACATAAGATTGCGCGACATTCGGGGTCGTCCCATGCCGCTGCTAATTGGGTGCGTCGAGCGGCATCTGTGCCTGCGAGATAACCCCAGCCACCAGTAATATCCGGCGATATTTCGACTCGATAACCCTGTTTGCGCCAGATTTCAATCCCTCGCTCCAAAGCAGTTCCTTCTCGTAATCTCCCACTGGGCGCAATTACTCGTAACAAATCTCCACTTTTAAGAGGTAAAGGTGTTTGAGAAGGGTAAATCATGGGTACTTATAAGAGAAGGCGAATTTATTTTTAGATAAATCCAGGAATTGGCTAGCGATCGCAGGTTAAAATTTGGATCGACGACTTCGCCATTCGTTTAATGTCTCGATCTCTACCAGTAGCATACTGCCAGATCAAGTCGTTGAAAACATCTCAAGGCATCCACCAGCAATTGCCATGATAGCGCAAACTATCGGCTGACCAGAGCAACCCCAACCCCATGACCAACCAATTAGCGACAAAAATCGTCTGCCCCAATCCTGAATGTCAGGCTCCCAATCCAGTGAGTCACAATTTTTGTGCTCACTGTCGGACTGCTATTCCTAAAGTTTATTTGTGGGCTGTAGGCGAGGATGTCTCCAGCTTGAAAGTCGGTCAGACACTGGCAAATAACCGTTATGTTGTCGTCAATGGTCGGGTGCTATTGGATACCAAACCAGGTTGGCAGCCAGAAGTCATCGAGAAAGTGCCCGATTTTATTACGCCTTACCTGCACTTGGTCGAGCACCGCCCCCACGTTCCTCAAGTTTATGGCGCGATTGCCTTCAATCGATCGGGGCGGAGAACTTCGACGCTGTGGTTGCTGGAAAAAGTGCCGATTTATAGCGAGGGCTTAGGAGCTGCCTTTGCGGGTAAATTGATGCCAGAAATCAGCGAGAGTTGGAAAGGTGCTGGCTCGATGCGTCAACTCAATTGGCTCTGGCAAATCGCCAACTTGTGGGACTCAATGGAGACTGAAGGTGTGAATAGAACTCTGCTGCACCAAGAGGTCTTGCGCGTCGAAGGTGGATTAGTTCGGGTCATCGAATTGATGCCCAATGGTGACTCCAAGCCAAAACTCGCCGAGCTGGGCAAGCTGTGGAAGCACTGGCAAAAACATGCGCGGATTGGCATCGCTCAGACCCTGGAAAAGATTTGCAATGGCTTGCTCAAAGAAGAGATTGTTACCGCCACCCAACTGATTGCATTGCTAGATGAAGCTCTGCGAACTGTAGGTCAGAAACAGTTCCTCAACTGTAATTATCTCACCCTCAGTCATACTGGGCCGACCCGCGAGCAAAATGAAGATGCCTGCTATCCAGCCAGTGGCGACCCACTATATCAGAATACTGGCTATGACCTCAGTTTGGCGATCGTCTGTGATGGAGTCGGCGGGCATCAAGGGGGTGAGGTAGCATCCAGTTTAGCGATCGATACCATTCATCGCCGGATTAAAAATGTCCTTGATAAACCTGAAAATCGCTACCCCGACAGTATCGCGATCCAGATCGAGAATTCTACCTGCGTTGCCAACGACCTGATCAGTATGCGGAATGACAGCGAAAATCGTCAGGAACGCGAACGGATGGGCACGACTATGGTAATGAGCCTGATCTATGGTCATGAAGCTTATATCGCCCATATTGGCGATAGTCGCGTCTATCGGATTACCCGCACTGGCTGTCATCAAATGACTCTAGATGACGATCTAGCCACTAGAGAAGTCCGACTCAACGGCATCCCGTATCGAGAAGCCTTGGGCATGAGCAGTTCCGGTTCCCTATTTCAAGCATTAGGCATGAATTCTTCAACGGCTTTACATCCAAATATTCGCCGGATGATTGTTGATGAGGAATGTATCTTTATGCTCTGTTCTGATGGTGTCAGCGATCGCGATCGAGTAGAGCAGTACTGGCAAACGGAGATTCTTCCTGTCCTAGAAGGCAAAGTCGATCTCGCCACCGCCTGTCAACGCACGATCAACATGGCAAACACCCACAATGGGCACGACAATTCGACCGTAGCTCTCGTCCATTGCCAGGTGAAACAACCAGTTGAAGCCGGACAAAACACCGCCTCGGAGTTCCCGACGGATCTTGCTGCTGCGGCGTTAGCGCACTCAGACACTCTATTGCTGGCTAATCCTGAAACGAGTGGTAGTATCGATCGACCACGAGTGCGAACAATTGGCGAGAAAAGATCTAATTCTAACAACAAAAAACCCCTATTATTAGGGGCGATCGGTCTAGTATTATTAATCTCGATCGGTGGAGGCGGGTGGTTGCTGACTCAGGGTAAGCCCAGTGTGCCAGCTTCTACTAGTACTCCGAGGTAGGAGAGTGCTTCGTTTACAACCGTCCTCTAAAGTGCTGGCTAACGTAGTTAACGTGAGTTTTCCTGGCGGAAAGGCTACGCCAACGGGTTAAGGGCATTCGCTCCGTTCTAATCCCGCCAACGATTGTTCGCGGAGCGTTCCCGAAGGGTAATCGTCGCTAGTGTTACTAAGTCCGCCTTCGCGGACTTATTATTTAGTCCGCGAAGGCGGACTTCGCATTATGAGCCGAGACTTAAGTCTCTGGGTCATTCTTAACCTGTTGGCGTAGCCTTTCCGCCAGGAAAACT
>JANNBD010000450.1:0-9845 GCA_031385105.1 Chamaesiphon sp. OTE_78_metabat_374 | reverse complement strand
GGGATTACTGCACCGGAGATGATGTTGTTTCCGAACATTAGGGAACCTGCTACTGGTTCGCGGATGCCGTCGATGTCTACTGGTGGTGCTGCGATGAAGGCGATGATGAAGCAGATGGTTGCTGATAGTAGGGTTGGTACCATCAGGACTCCGAACCAACCAACATAAATGCGGTTTTCGGTGGAGGTGATCCAGCTACAGAAGCGATCCCAGACGTTCGCGTTCTGGGTGCGTTGTAAGGTTGTGGTCATTGGTTTATGATTGCTTGTGTTTCCGAGGAAACGGTATTTATTTATCTATGTCCCTAATCTAACTTCTTTGTTAACGTTTGTAAAGTTTTCTCACTTTTGGGGATCTGATGAGGGTTATCAGCTTTTGTTATGTTTGTTGCAGTGGAGGTTGTGCCCTCACCCTAAATCCCTCTCCCTGAGGGAGAAGGGCTGGGGATAAGGCAATACGGTTCGGTTAACAAATAATCGAGCATAATATTTAGTCCGCGTAGGCGGACTTTGCACCACTAGCAGCGACTTCAGTCGCTAGCTAACCGAACCGTATTGGGGGATGAGGGCACAACCTCCGCAAAAACTAGCTAACGATCGATCTCGATCGAGATTTGGGCATACTCAATATTAAGAAGTTCTACCAAACGCGATCGAATATTATGGCTAATGCAGCAACTGAGTACGCGGTACATTTGCTACTCTCAGGCGGTCATCGGGAAGAGGTGCGCTTTCCGACGATGCAAGATTTTCAGAAGTGGTACAGCAATGAGCTGATGCCCAAATCTAGCTCTACAGATTTCACAACCGTACCGCTAAAAAATACTCAAGGTGAATACATGCTGGTACGTCCTAGCTGTATCGAAGGGATTCGGATCGAGCCTGTGTTTGCATCTAGTGTCGATCGAAGCTATTAGGTAGTTGAGAATTGAGAATTGATCGCTGGCGGGTGGATGGTGAGTCTCTATTTTGCTCCGCCAGTTGAAGACGATCGAGATCATCTGGTAAAATGTAATTGATTTTGTTTTTGTAACACTTGCGTTCCAATGCGATTTATTACTGTAAATATCTGCGCCAAGAGCTACATTTATTGGCGTGGGTTTTGCTATGGTGTGGATTTAGTGGTAGTGCGATTGCGGCTGAACCGCTAGTTCCACCAGAGGCACCAGTTAATCCTACAATCCCAGTAGTACCGGATCGAGTTGTCCTGACGAGGATTAAATCGATCATTAACAATCTCCCACCGCAGCAACTGGGCGTACAAGGTGAAATCGACAAGCAACAACAGCCAGTTACATTCGATCGATGGCTAGTGCCCCTCGATGCCACGCTCAAGCTATTGGAGATTAGACAGCAACAGTTGCCCAATGGTGAAATTGAGCTGACATCACCGTATCTTCAGTTGCGATTGCATCCGATTCAAGTCAAAGCGGATCCACTGTTAGGGAGGGTAATTACGATCGGTGAATTGCAGAAATTCCCAGGATTGAAGATTGAATTTGATGATAAAGCGATCGCCATCAAGTTTAGTTACACCCTGCCCAAAAATCCGCCTAAACAGACCTCAAAAGATCCTACTGTGAGTTTGGATGGATTGGTCAGTGTCGATCCACCCATAGCCAATTTAAGCGCGGTGAGTGAACGGATCAACCTTAGCGGTACAACCAATAGTCAACTCAATACGCAGGGTGAATTTAAAGCTGTCGGTACAGTTTTGGGATCTAGTTGGTATCTGCGGGTGGAACAGCCCCAACTAGCAAACCTGTTGACGTGGGGATTGAGCGAGGCTGTCGCAATCAATCAAAATGCCAGTGCTGACTGGATTACTGGCTCCCAAAGTCCATTTTGGCGCAGACAGGGTAATCCTACTGGTAGCTATTGGGGCGTAACGACGATTCAGCGACAAAATTTTACGCCGCTGACATCGCTGTCTGGGGGAGATTTTGTGCCGAATGAACGGCTCCAATCTAGTCGGTTGGGGCGGACGGTGATCGGTCAAGCGCAGCCAGGAACAGTTGTGCGACTGATCAAAGGCTTCAATACCGAAGTTGTCGGCCAGGTTTTGGTTGATAGTTCGGGGGTGTTCCGGTTCGAGAATGTAGTGGTGAGTAAGGAAGGGGACTTTGGCAGTGGTTATCGGCTGCTACTGTATCCTAGCGGCCAACTCACTGCGGATCCGCAAGTTCGTGATGTGACGTTTACGACGGTACCAGGTCAATTGCCCGCTGGATCTGGCGCGTGGATTGCTTCAGCCGGAGCAAACTACAACCGGAAGCCGACTGAGTTCGTCGGCAAATTGGATGGATTGCAGGGTGGTGCCGCCTACCGACGGGGAATTAGTGAGTCAGTGACAGTTGGCGCGGGGGTTATTGCCGACCCTTTGGCTGTCAGGGGTTTGGGAGAAGTATTTTGGCAACCGACAGGGATTCCGCTCCAAGCATCGATCTCCGGCGTGACGGGAGAACGGTGGGATGTGGTCAGCAATATTAATTATCAACCAGCACCAACTCTGAGTGCCAATTTTAGCAGTGATAAGCTCTCTAGCCGCGCTGATGTCAATTGGCAGCTTACGCCTAAACTTACGGCCAGTAGTAAATATGATAGTTTGTCAGGGGTGGCGATCGGTGGTAACTACAGTTTTAACCTTGCACCCAATAGCACCAGCAATATTCAAGGCACTTTAGACAGCAATTCGTTCTTGCGCTGGAGTGCCAGCCATCAACAAAATGAGTGGCAACTGGGATTTCAAGGCAATGAGATCAGCCTTAATTCAGAAGTCAGCTATCGACTACCCTCCGCCACAGGTACTACTCAAAATCTCGCTGTCAATTATCAATCGACAACTACCGCCAACCCAACTACGTTCGGTCAATTGCTGTGGCGATATCAGTCTACGCCCCTCCAGGCCGATCTGGGCTATGGATTGAGTCGATTTGGCCAGGGTTTTAATGCCGGATTGGGGATGACGATGGCTCCAGGTTTGCAGTTTGTGGGCAGATATCAAGGCATTTCGGCATCTAGCAATCGAGAGAGTTTTTCATTAGAACTGCAATCGACCCTAGATTTTCAATCCGGGAAACAAGCAGCAACTACGCGGGTAGAAGATCTACGGACTCGTGGGGGGATTGCGATTCAGACATTTTTCGATCGCAATCGCGATGGAATCCACAATTCAGGTGAGGAAAGCTACTGGCATCCAGAATTAGTATTGCTCGATCGCAAGCCACTCAATCCCAGTCAGACCAATACATTAGCAGATAGAGTCGAAATTGCCAGTCCGCCTGGTAGCTATCGGATCGATCTCAATTCTGCACATATTCCGCCCCGCTGGCGCAGTGGAATGACTAGTCCTGACGGTAAGCCAGTTGCATCGCTCCGTGTCAATGTTGCGCTCGGTAGCTATACGACAATCGCGATCCCGCTAACGCCAATTTATACAGTGGCAGGGGTCGTGTCTGACTCAGCCGAAAAACCACTTCCCAGTGTCGAAGTAACGGCAATCGGACTCAATAGTAATAATATTCGGAAAACGACGATCGCCAAAGCTGACGGTAGTTATGAGTTTGCAGATCTCCCGCTGGGTGCCTACCAAATTTCTACGTCAGGACAATCGCAACCCAAAACAGTCGTGATTATTTCTAGTTCGCCAGTGTTGCAAAAAGTCGATCTCCAACAGCGTCAGATCCAGAGCCTATCTTCATATTCCAATTTATTCCCAGGTAACGATCTAATGGTGCTGATGAATTTTTGAACTAATTTAGATTTTGTAGCTAATGATACAGCGAAAGATAATATGTTGAAAAACAACTATTCATTAGTCAATCCCCTATTATGAGAATAGTAATAAGGTCTGGTATATTAAGTTACTAAAATCACTATTTCTTACACCCCCTAATATCCCGTGGAACTAGATCGAGCAGAGGCGGTTGTCAAAGAACTATTGTCTCCAAAATATCTAAGTATCCCGCAACAAATGGTATTTAGAGCGGCTTGGCAAGGTCAATCTTATCGCAGCCTAGCTGAATCAGCGGGATACGATCAAAACTATCTCAAAGGAGTTGGTGCTCAAGTTTGGCGGACATTGGCGATCGCGACAAAATCTAAAGTTACTAAAGCTAATTTCAAGCAAATATTAGCATCATTTGTCCAGCCAGAAGATCGCCTAGTCTCAGCACCAGCACCGCTCCAGTCGGGGATTGACTGGGGTGACGCAATGGATGTTTCGGCATTTTATGGACGGGAGCTGGAACGCAACCATCTCCGCCAGTGGATTCTGACCGATCGATGTCGATTGGTAGCGATTTTGGGGATGGGCGGGATGGGTAAAACAACGATTTCGATCGAGTTATTACGCCAGTTCCAAGCGGAGACAAATTCAAAAGATCCATCGGGTTCAATTGGGTTTGATCGGATTATTTGGCGTAGTCTCCTCAATGCACCACCACTCCAAGAGCTACTCCCAGAATTGATTCGGATGCTTGTCATTGATCCAGATCGGAGACCTACATCAAAACTTCAGACTTCAAGCCGCGAGATTGATCTTGTCGATTTTCAGCCAATTCCCAAGACAGTGGCGGGTCAAATTGAACTGCTGTTGAAAATTTGTCAGGAGTATCGTTGTCTAATCGTGTTGGACAATGGAGAATCAATTTTTCAATCGGGGGCACATGTGGGTCAATATCGGTCTGGTTATGACAATTATGGCGACCTATTTAAGATTTTAGGTCGAATGAATCATCAGAGCTGTCTGTTGTTAACTAGTCGTGAAAAACCAACCGAAATTAGCCAATTAGAAGGGGTAAATACCAAGGTTAGAACTTTAGTACTATCAGGACTGGATCATGGTGCGGGTCAACAAATTTTTGCAGATCGGGGCTGTTTGCCGATCGCTTCGCCAGAATGGACAGAGATTGATCGGTACTGTGGCGGTAATCCACTCGCGTTACAACTGATCGCCGCCACCGTCCAAGAGGTGGCGGATGGCGATATAAGCGAAATTTTTCCCTACTTGCAATCTGACAAATTAGGCTTTGCTGATATTCATGTTCTGTTGGATCAACAGTGGCAACGCTTGACAGTCGAAGAACATCAGGTGATGTACTGGCTAGCCGTGGCGCGGGAACCAATGCCGATGATTGATTTGGAGGCATTATTGCACCCAGCCTGGAATCATCGTGCTGCCAGCGATCCTCAGTCGTCTCGCCGTGTGAAGCGAACCGCTGCTAACTCCTCTCTACTGACAGTTTTACAATCTCTGCGTCGCCGCAGTATTATTTTCTCAGGATCGGGACAGATTGACCAGAGCAAGCGGTACTGGTCATTACAGCCGATGGTCATGGAATATGTGACCAGCCGATTTGTCGATCAGATTTGTACTGAGATCGAAGATCGGCAGCCGTTTTTGCTCAATACTCATCCGATTTCCCAAGCTAATACCAAAGAGTACCTGCGCCAAGCTCAATTGCGGCTGATCGTCCAACCAGCGATCGACAGGCTCCGCACCAATATCGGCAATTCTCAGCAGATCGGCACCCATCTGCGGCTAATTTTGGCAGCATGGCGAAATACCAATTCTCGTCAGCCTGGATATCTCGCTGGCAATTTACTCAATTTCCTGACTTATCTCAAGTTAGATTTGACTGATTTGGACTGTTCGGATCTGGTAATTCAGCAGGCATATTTAGTTGGAGTTGAATTGGCTCAGGTCAATTTTGCCAACGCGCAAATCCTTGACTGTGCCTTTACCCAGACGTTTAGCAGTATTTTGGCGATCGCCTACAGTCCCGATGGCAAGACCCTAGCAGCCAGCGACAGCAGTGGTGAAATTCGCGTGTGGTGTGTGCGGGACAGACAATGTTTACTGACTTGTTCGGGTCATACCAATTGGGTGCGGGCGATTAAGTTTAGTCCTGATGGTCGATATCTAGCGAGTTCTAGTGATGATCGCACGCTCAAAATCTGGGATTTGCAAGATGGGATCTGTCTTCAGACCATCGGCGATGGGATTCACAGCCTCGGCTTTAGTTTTAGCCCGGATGGTCGCTATATTGCTAGCGGTAGCGTCAATCATACTATCTACTATTGGGAGGTTCAGACGGGAATTTGCCTTCGTGAATTTAATGGACATCAGGACTGGTCGATCGATGTCAAGTTTCATCCCGAAGGACACCAAATCATCAGCGGTAGTGCCGACCATACCATTAGAGTATGGGATGTAGCTACAGGTAACTGCGATCGAATTTTGCTCGGTCACGAAAATTGGGTGACGGCGGTTGACTACGCGCCTGATGGTAACGAGATCCTGAGTGGTAGTCTGGATGGGACTTTGCGACTGTGGGCGTTGGGCGTTGGGAGCGAGGAAAGTTGTCGGCTGGTGGTGAGGGGACATGGAGATGAGATTTGGTCGGCGGTATTTAGCCCTGATGGTACGCATTTTGCTAGTGCTGGCGTTGGCGGATTACTCAAAATTTGGCGGACGAGCGACGGCTATTGTCTGCACTGTTTGGAAGGACACAGCAAACGCTTGTGGTCGGTGGCGTTTCACCCTGATGGTCGCTGTCTAGCTAGTGGCGGTGAAGATCAGATGATTCGATTTTGGCAAATCGACAATGGGAAATGCTTGCAGGCTCTGAATGGCTATACAAACTGGTTTAGATCGATCGCCTGGAGTCCAGATGGACAAAGATTAATTACCGCTAGCCGCGATGCTCAACTCCGAGTCTGGTCGCTTGATTCTGAGCAGTCGCTTCAGTCACTATTGGGACATACAAAGTCCACGCTGACAGTTGCCTACGACCCGCAAGGACTAACTTTTGCCAGCGGTAGTGACGACTGGACAATCAGAATTTGGGATGCTCAAGCTCTCACCTGTAGCCAGATATTGCGCGGACATACGGGTGGGATTCTGGCTTTGGTCTACAGTCCAGACGGCAAATATTTAGTTAGTGCTGGTAGCGACCTCACTATTCGGATCTGGGATACCCAAAGATGGCGATGTCTCTGGGTTAAAAATGGACATACCGATCGAATCGGGGGTTTAGCTTACCATCCGAACCGCGACCTGATTGCTAGTGCTGGTGAAGACTGTACGATCAGAATTTGGAGTCTCCAAGCGCAGGAACCGATCGGTATTTTGTCCCAACAGACCAATCGAGCGATTGCAGTTGCTTTCGATCCACGCGGTACAATTCTCGCCAGTGGCGGTATCGATAGTCAAATCTTGCTATGGAATATCGAAACAGGATCGATTGTTCACACTCTGACCGGACATTCTGGCTGGATTTTGTCTCTTGCCTATAGTCCCGACGGTCAGTGGTTATTTAGCGGTGCTTCTGATGACACAATTAAGGTCTGGTCAATGTCTACCGGACTGTGCGTTGATACTTTAGTCGGTCATCAAAGTTGGGTATGGTCAGTAGCTGTGAGCCGCTGCGGTGCTTTTCTAGCCAGTGCCAGCGAGGACGAAACCATCCGCATCTGGGATTTGGCAGATGGTGGGGTTTTCTCTACCCGCCGTGCCTGTCGTCCCTACGAGGGGATGAATATTAGTGCTGTCGAAGGACTGACCAAGGCTCAGATTGATGGGCTGAAGATCTTGGGAGCAATGGGGTGAGCGGACTGGGGGACTGGGGGATGAGTACTAAGCTGGTGCGTTACTGCGTCAGCGTAACGCACCCTAAAATCTTCCTTCTACCCTCTACCCTCTACCACCTACTATGCACCAATCAACCCATACGCCGACATCCGCATAATTTCGCCAGTGTTGAAGCCGATGTTGCTAAGAGCTTCACCGTAGGCGATCATGAAATCTTCGATCAGGGCATCTTTTTCCATGCCTAATACCTTTGCGTCTTTGGAGACATTGTTCAACATCTTCCAAATCAGCGGCAGATTCTGACGATTGGCGGTTTGGAGTTCAGCTTTAGAGGCTTCAAAGTTTGACTGGAGCCAGACTTCCCCAAAATTTAGGTGCATGTATTCATCCTTGACTACGCCTTCGGTAATCTTGCGGGCAAATGCATCTGCTACGGGAATGTAGATATTGTAGGCAGCGATCGCAAAACACTCGATAATCAGGGATTGAATTAATAGACAGGTAACAGTGTTTCCTGCTGCTGAAGCAACCTGGAAATTTTCGTGCAATTGAGCAAAAAATTCTTTGGCAAAGGGCATGTCTGGCGTGACCGACAAGTTCCGCGCACAAGCTTCAAATCCCTTCTTGTGACGCATTTCCATTCTGGATAACTTAGCTAAATCTTCTTGGGAATCTGGCAATAACCCACCCAATGTGATGTAGTTTTCATGCGCTTCCTGTTCCCCTTCGATCACAATCGCATTGATCCGACTGTAAGCATCTTTGTAGGTATCGCTTGCAAAGTTAAGTTCCAAACTGGCTGCCATCTGAACCATGAGGTCGATTTCTCCTAATTGTGTCCGAATTATATTTAGTTTTACGTTAAGTCGATCGGTGACTGCATCTTCAGGTAGCGACTTACGATTATTGTAACGTTTTGCTAGTTAATTTAAAGATTTATTGTTATTTCCAAGCCTTACCATCTTAACTGATCACAAACATCTTGCAATCAGTTAACCCTACTTTTTACTGGAATTACCCCCAAACATCCCAAATATGCCTTCGCGCGGTTTTTTGGCCGCAGTTTTGGCAGTTACCGCCGGATTCGACGCTCGATCGAATTCTTGCTTGACTTGCAGGACTTTAGGGTCTTTGGGTGCGAGTTGCAAAGCCTTATTAATAGAAATTTTTGCCATTGTCATTTGTTTCTGACGCAAGTAGACCATGCCCAGCAACGCATGTGCGCTAGCATTATTTGGCTCGGCAAGAATCGCCTCTCGTAGTTCTTGGACTGCTTGAACCCAGTTTTGTCTGGTCATCCGATCTTCTGCTCGTCTCAGTGCCCCCTCGACTGAAGATGCTCTGGCAATATCTCCTGAGGTACTTTCTCTTACTGCGGCTGTTACAGGTGTCGCGGCTGCGACTGGTGGAGTAGATTTGACTGACTGCAACTGTTTTCGCAGCAGGTACACCATATTCAGTTCGCTAATTTGATTAATGATCTGGACACTCTTTGCTAGATCTGTGTATTGTTCTGTCGCTAATTGAGTCAGAAATTGTCCGTAAACTTGCTCAAAATCACTACCACTTTGATAAAGTTGTTGGCACAACGGATCGACGATTTGGATGCTACTACTTTGTTCGACCAATCTTTTGCCCATTAGCTCTAACATGATCGTCTGCTCTTGGAGTTGAGACGATTTGGATAGCTGACCATAGGCGTGAGTAACCAGCCGCGAAAACAGTTGCACCGCCAATTGTTTGTCCGCATCGGTTTTCCACTTACCACTATCAGGATGCAAAGATCGGGCAACAGCTTGATAGCGTTCTCTAATACTTCTTTCGTGAGCATCCACACTCACCCCAAGGATCGCATGTCGATCAGTGAAGTCAAACTGAAATAATCCTCGTTCTAGTTGAAAACTCATATACTTTCGCGCGTACCAACAAAGAAATCGTGGGGGGTTAAATGCACCCTCGTCTGAACTATTCACAGACTCGCGGGTGTGCATCTTCTTATATATTCCCCATTTTGATCGCAATATTTAGGTTGCGAGTGTGGAGCCTTGGTCTTGGTTATAGAGGGTAGAGGGTAGAGGGTAGAAGGTAGAGGGTAAGACGCAAGCGTCTTTTTTAAATTCATATTTACTCCCTACTTCCTGCTCCCTAACCAACAAATTTTACTCGAAACCTAAATATTGCGATCAAAATGGGGAATATATAAGAAGATGCACACCCGCGAGTCTGTGAATAGTTCAGACGAGGGTGCATTT
>JANNBD010000438.1:0-8250 GCA_031385105.1 Chamaesiphon sp. OTE_78_metabat_374 | reverse complement strand
CAACCTCACCCTCAAAGCTTTAGTAGAAGTAGCTCAGGGAAACGATTTAGCCGCAATGGGAAACTTCAAAGCAGCGATTGCAGCAGAAGAACCCGAAGAACTCGAAAGTTCGGCGTGGGTGCGGACATTATTAGGGCGACTATATTACAAGCGAGGACAGCTCCAGCAAGCTGAGGAGCTATATCAATCATCTCTAGAAATCTTACCCAGATACTCACCAGCTTTATTAAATCTCGCCGAACTATCTGTGCGCCAGTGGCAAGCCGATCCGACCCAGAGCAAGGATCGAGAAAAAGCAATTGAATTATACGATCGATTCTTCATCGTCAATCAACAAGCCCCAACCACATACGATCACGTCGCTCTCAGAGGACTAGCGCGAGTCCAGCAGTTACAGGGCGATACTGTCAAAGCTAACCAAACCTGGGAAAAGGCAATCGCTAAATTGCGATCGGATCTCACCGGATTTGGACATCGCCGCGAATTAGCTCAACTATTAATGGAGCGGGGACAGGGGAAAGACTTGAGCGAAGCTTTAACCCTAATGCAAGCCGAAATTAACGCCCGCCAAGATCCCGAAACTTGGGATACCTTAGCCGCTGCATATTTCGAGCTGGGACAACTACTAGCCGCCCAGCAAGCGATCGAATCAGCCATGAAGTCAGGACTCCGCGATCCAGCCATTACCGATCGAGCAGCCGTCATCGCTCAAGCTAGAGGGCAATTAGAGCAGGCTAAACAGTATCGGGCGCAGATTAAATTGATCGATCCCCTATTCGATGCTGGAGCGAGACAGGCTCTGGGTTTGGGAGTTGGTTTATCAGGATTGAACTAGGTTCTTCAGGTTCGTCAGCGGTTAAAACCGCCGCTAGTGATGCGAAGTCCGCCTACGCGGACTAACTAGAGAAATTGCAGGGAAAATCCCCTCTTGGGAGCGACGTTTTTATTCTGGGGTTCCCCCAGAATAAAAAAACGTCAAGACGGGGTGCCCGTAGGGTGGGGTGGGTAGATCTTCGCCACAACTCAAATAATTAAACTCAGGAAATAAACCATGCCTCATCAAACACAAAAAGCTTGGAAGATCGCCATCTGTTGGGGATTAGGACTATTGATGGTGCTATCCCTTGCCACACCCAGCCAAGCTCATTGGGCAGATTTAGCCGTAGCAGATATTCAGATCAAAGCACAAGATGTCGATCTAAATCTCACCATACCTACTGGCTTAATTGCTCAATTTGATGACGATAAGAACCAACAACTATCAGAAGTAGAAGTAACCAAGCATCAGAAAGAGCTGCAAGAATTTTTAGGAGAAAAAGTTAAGCTCACAGCCGCAGGAGAGCAGAGCGAGACACTAGTAGTTAAAGCTACCACTGCTAAAAAAATCTCATCTAATCTCGTCGCGACACCCGACACTCACAGCAGCTTATTATTGCAATATCGCTGGAAAGAACCGATCGAACAGTTGCAGATGCACTACGATTTATTTGTACCTGGAGTCAGTACAGCGCGGTGTTTAGCCCAGGTGTTTCGAGCGGGACAGGTTGATAATGTCGTCTTCACTCCCGACACCAAAAATGCAGCTCTAATCGACGCGCCAATTTTACAGCAGATTAGTAGTTTTATCCGGTTAGGTATTGAACATATTTGGACTGGTTACGACCATATTTTATTCTTGATTAGTTTATTAATGTTGGGCGGAGAACTAGGTTATTTGCTCAAAGTTGTGACTGCATTTAGCTTGTCCCATTCAGTTACCTTATTCTTAGCCGCGCTCAATATTGTCTCCGTACCTAGTCGCTGGGTAGAGATTGCCATTGCCCTATCGATCGGCTACATTGCCTCTGAAAATTTGTGGCGTAAGGAACCAAAAGCTAGATGGCAATTAGCTTTTGGTTTTGGTCTAATTCACGGGTTAGGATTTTCTTCAGTGATGCAGGAACTAGATTTACCTCAAAATAATTTGCTCACCTCGATCGCTAGTTTTAGTGTCGGGATTGAATTGGGTCAATTTGCGATCGTCATAGCTGCTTATTTCGCGCTAGCTTATTTGCGTAAATTCTCTTGGGAATTAACTGCTCGGCGACTGATTTCGGCTGGCGTAATTGTGATGAGTGCAATCTGGGTGTGGGAACGGGCTTTTATGGGTTAAGAATAAGAAATAGGCAGTCGATACTAGGGATTAGATGAATCAATCGCTTTTACCGTTGGCACGGCTTCGCAAATTTGGCTTGAGCGTATCATAAGTTTTACCACTTAATGAGAATTTGGCAACACGCATATATTGTTTCCTAATGTCATCAAATAAATTGCTGGTGGCATCTGGGTAATTAGATCTGAAGATGTAGGGATCAATCTAGATATCTTGCCAGTCTCTCGCCTCGACAAATAAAGAAAGGTGTTTAGGATTGCTGGTAGCGACAATCGATCGATGGTTTTCACTACCGATGAGGATAGCTTGAGCAGCTAAAATAACATCTCCGTCAAGAGCTTTATTATCTGCGGTTGGTTTGCCTTGTTGTCTAATTTGTGCCCACATCTGAGCGGCTTTGAGCATGACTTCGGTTGTAATTGGCAAATATGTGAGCGCGGATTGTAGTTCATCCAGTCGGCGAATACTCTTGATTTTGTTAACTCTGAGCAATTCTCGGCGAATTTCATAATCGATGATTTCAGGTAAAACAACATGGTATCCTCTGTCGAGTAAGCTCTCTAACCATTGCTGACATTCAATTGCCAAAGGAGTTGCTTTGGGATTTGTGATTAATCCAACGGGGGTGGAGTCAAGCAAAACAATTTGAGTCATTAGAGCCTAGATGGATGTTCTGGAAATGGAGTTAATGATTTCTAGGGCTTGTTGCTGTTCTTCTTCATCTTCATCTGCGTTGAATTTGGAAAATATGTCGGAGATTCTGGCTCTTTGTAGATCGAGTAAGATTGGGGTTCGATCTCGAATATTATCGACAGCTTGCTGCCATTGCTGTTGAGAAGTGCTGAGTGGATTTGGCAGTGCTGGGCTGTGAGTTGTTGCCGTCTCAATTTTTTGTTCTAGCTGTCTGAGAATTTTTGTTTGTTCGACGAGAGGGAGTCGATCGATCTGCTGCAAAATTTCTGCTATTACGGGACTCATTGTTCTGCCTCGTTGCTGGATGTCTCTATTTTAGCTGACTGTGGTGGTTTTAGGCTTCGGTGAATCGTTGTGCAGAATGTGAGAGTTAGCTTCGCCAATAAACAAGGGCCTTTCTGAAAAAGCCCTTGTTTATGAATCCTACAAGTCGATCGAGATCGAATCTAGTTCTCAGTAAATCGATATATTATGCCGATCGAAAGATAGCTTTTATATCAACGATCATCACAAGTACGGGAGAGCCAAGATCTACCGATTAACTTTTGCCCAGAGAACCCGATTCACAATTTAATAATTGATCGAGAATTGCAATTTTTCGGCTATTCTTGCTAGTCCTAAGCTGCTGTTCGATCGCAATATTAGTTAGCTCCATTTTCAATCGGGCTAGATAGGTAGATCTTAATTCATCTTCCGCATCAGATCGATCAATCTGAGCCTCGTTATCCGCATAGCTTTTATTCAGATCGAAATTAAGCTGTTTGGCTAGAGATTGCACTACAAACCGTTGTTCAGGGCGGACAGTGGCTAGCAATTTGGAGAGCGACTGCCGCTCGAACAGATTGGCGGTGGCTGCCTCTGAAAGCTGAGATTGCAGCCAGGATTCGGAGGTGGAGATCGGTAAATCGGCAGCTTGTTCGTCAACTTTAGCAAAAGCATGGGCTTCAAGATAAGATACCCGCCCATCTTGGTTATAGTCAGCAGAGGCTACGCGCTGCCCGATGCGATTGGTGCCGCTCAAACCAGCAAAAAAGCTCGAACTATAGTCTCGATAGTCGGCTTCATTGACTTCAGGAGTACAGCCCACCGATGGTAAATGCTTAGTGGTAGCGAAGAAACCACAGCGGTTTCGTTCGGCAATTTTAGCCTGGGGATCGCCATTTTCATAGAGGATCGAGTTAGCAAACGCACCTGCATAACATTGCACCATCACAGTGACGACGGGCTTTGTAGGCGGCAACCGATCCAAAAATGTCGCAAACTGCCGCACACTCAATTTTCGATCGTTCCACAGCAGCATCGTGTTGTTATCTTCGTCTGCTCGGTTGCGAGAACCGTGCCCTGTAAAGTAAAAGAACAGCGGGCGGCGATCTGGTGCTGTGCTGGCGATCTGCTGGAGCGATTGCTGTAAATTGTCAACCGTCGCCGCAGCTTTTAGATCGGGAATATTGGGTGCTTTAAATTGTTCTGCGCGATCTGCATCTAGATAGCGTACCGTTTCGCGTCCATCGTTACCATTGGCAAATAAAATTGTCGCTTGGCTGGGATCGAACCCCAATGTCTTCAGCGTGCGTTGAAAATAAAGAACATTTTTTTCGATCGCAATCTCGTTATAAGATGGTGCGCCACCACCGCCCACAACTAAAAAATCGGGTACGGTTGGCAGTTTCTGGCTGGCAAGACTTTGACTAGCATTACTTGTCGATCCCAATGGCGAAGCAGACTGAAGATTTGCATCATTGGGTGACGGCTGAGTGGCAATAGCTACTGTTACTAAACCGCCGATCGAGAGCGGTAAAATTGATAAAAAACGCATTATCTCTAGCCATCACAAACTAGTTCCTATTTTACGCAGCATGTTATACAGTAGCCCTCAGTATTTTCCACATAAAATCCCTGAAATTTAGAGTAGAGGCATTACCGCTGCGCCCGCTCTATCTTCGAGTAATTGTATAAGAGATCCCCAGTCAACTTAATTTCGATCCTCACCGTTAACCTGTAGGGGCGCGGCTTCATGCCCGCCCTCAACCATCCTGGCTTCGCACTAACAGGGTACCCACGAGCGGCGTTTTTATTCTCCTGGGGGAGAACATCGGGAATACGATTAGGCAGAGCCTACGCTTTGCGAACGATGGTGATGAGCCAGATGAGCTGGATCTGCACATCGCATTGCCAAAGTGATTATTTTGGGATCTTAATCTGATCGAAAGATCGCTTCTAGATCTCTGTAACCACTAACTATTTTGATGACCGTAATATTTTCGCTGTCAATGGTGTAGAAGACAATATAATTTTTGATGATAAAGCCTCGCAAATTTGGCTTGAGCGTGTCATAACTTTTGCCACTTAATGGAAATTTGGCAACGCGCACACATTGTTTCCTAATATCATCAAATAAATTGCTGGCGGCATCTGGATTATCAATAGCAATCGCATCACAAATCGATTCTAAATCTTGAATTGCGGCTTTGGTAAAAGAGTAAGTACCCACTATTTTGGCTCTCTGTAGCTGTCGATTCTAGTTCTCAGGTTAGCAAAAACTGTTTCTCCATCGACAGTATCACCTGTCCTTGCTTGCTCTAAGCCGATCTCGATCTCCGATCGCAGTCGATCGAGTTGAGACTGTTGGATATCGGTTAAAACTAGCTCTGAGGTGGGATTGTTGTTGGAGTGGAGCGAGTTAGCGACATGAGTAATTAACTCAATTCTTTCGTCTCGATCGAGTTGAGTTGCCTGTTGGATTAATGATTCTAGCTGAGAAGTCATAATTATTAGATTGGGTCGATCCTAGCTCTATCTTCCATTGTAGCGAATGTTTGTGTCTCCTAGCTTCGGCAAGAAACCCGACTTTTTCGGAAAAGTCGGGTTTCTGAATCCCACAAATCGATCGAGCATTCCTAACTCTTAGTAAATCGTTGGCGTAGCCTCTCCCATAGGAGAATCGATCGAACTCCAAACCGCTGCTACTAGGTTCTCTTGCTCTGGGGGAAGGGCATAGAGAATATTATCGGCGGTGGTGAACCAGACAATTTGGATCTGGTTAAGATCTTAATATAAAAGGAGAGATGTTTGTATAAAACAGAAAATTTTTAAAAGAGTTTATTTTTGGGCTAATTATTCTGTTTGTCTGCTTTGATTATTTCACTCTCTTGACTAATATTCATTGAAACAACTTTCAGCAAATAGTCAATTTCAAAATCAATGATAATGTCGATAGCACGACTAAAAAACTCGGTGGATGATGATGGATAGATAGGTAGAGGTGGTTGATTTCCGTGGTTGAATAATAATTGGTTGCCATCCATACTTATCTCAAACAATCTTCCATTGAGTGATAAATAAGTACCTACATAACGATCAATATTTTCTAAGCTGATGATAGTTTGATCTTTAGATATAGCATCAGCCCATTCATATTCTGTAGAGATCGCCTGCAAGATTTCGCGAAAAATTAATGGTAGTCCCTCATTTGAATTAACCATCATCACTACGCCCTTGCCAACTTTAGGATAAAAGCGCATTAGCGAAGTAAATCCTTCGTTACTACCCGCATGTCCAAATTGGAAATTATCTTCGCAACCATCACAAAAAAAACCAATTCCAGCAAATTTATCACCTATTTGCTGGCTGTCTAATTGAGGCACAAGCATTGATGTCAAAGTATCCTGAGCTAAGAAATTATGGGTACTCCGATCATTTAATATTTCCATCAATTCAATCCCCACCTTTGCCAAATCGGTTGGTGTTGTCCACAATCCTGCTGCTGCCATTTCAGGGTGAATATGAAACCCACCAACGATCGGAACCCCCTTCCACGGATGACCTGTGGCGGCTTGTGTTTTCAAACGGTCTGGTAATGGCTGTTCGTAAGTACTATTGTTTAACTGCAATCGATCGAGTACAAGTTCGCGCATAATCTGCGGAAATGGCTTACCGAGTAGATCGATTACTGCTTGTTGCGCTACCGTTGTCCCACCACCAGAGTAGCGGAATTGCATTCCTGGAAAAATGTTTACTCTGACTTGTTCGCTATTGGCGGGTGGTTCACCATTTAATATTTGGGACACAGTTGGGATTACTTCAGAAGCCAGATAGCCAGCAAATCCATCTGTTGTTAATCCAGCCGTGTGACTGAGTATCTGGCGCAATGTAATTTTAGGCTGCCAATTCTCATTGCGGGGAATCTGCCAAGTGGTCAGATAGTGATTGATATCTTCGTCAAGCTTCAAATGACCCGATTGAACCAATTGCATCACACCCAATGCGAAGATGGCTTTGCTAATCGAGCCTGATTGAAATATCGTATCGGTGGTGACTGGTTGCTGGGATCGTGAGTCGCAGATTCCAAACCCCTGTGCCCATTCAATTTTAAAATCGTTAATGACTGCAATACTTACACCTGGACTATGATAGTGTCTCATGCGGTCGCTTAATGTTTTCGGATCGGTAGGTTTACCTCTCAAGCTAGCTTGAGGTTGTAAATTGTTAACGATCCGATCGATCCGAGCTTGAATAATTTCATTCATACAAGTTCAAGTTTTATTTACTTCTAAATCGCTCAACTAAGTCCATATCAGGTCGGTAGACCATTTCCATAATGAATCAATAGTCGATCGTTTATTTCTATAAAGATAGCCCCAACTTCTCTGAGAAGTCGAGGCTATCTTTATAAGGTCAATTAGTCGTGAAAATCCTCACATGTGGAGTTAGGTAATCCCGAACACAACAACTAATCCTAATACTGCCCCAAAAATAATCAAGGCGTAGAATTGAGCGCGTCCGGTTTCCAGATATTTCAAACCTTCGCCACCCAGTAACGTCGCCAAACCAGTCAGATTCACTGCACCATCAACCACCCGATAATCTACTTCCATCACCTGACGAGCAACCCGACGTAAACCGATCACAAATACATTATTGTAAATATCGTCGATGTACCACTTGTTGAGCGAGAGATTGTAGAGCGTGGGAACCTTTGATGCGATCGCACTCGGATCGATTTTGCGGCTCAGGTACATCAGGGATGCTAGGGTGATCCCGATTAAGCCGATCCCGACAGAACTACCAGCCATCACCAAGAATTCATTTAAGTCGAACTCTTGAGCATGTTCGGCAACATGTCCTGGTGCAGAAATAAACGCCTCGAAGTAGTTATTAAACGGTGTGCCGATTAGACCAATCAGAGCTGACGGTACCGCGAGGATCACTAGCGGTAATGTCATGCTCCAAGGGGATTCATGGGGATTGGCGGCATGATGCGCTTCGCCATGACTGTCATGAGCGTCGTGAGCATCTGCACCACTGGGGCGAGCTGCTGCGAGTAACTGCTGTTGAATCTTTTTATCGTTGCCTCGGAAACTGCCCTCGAAGGTCGAGAAATACATGCGGAACATATAAAACGCCGT
>JANNBD010000427.1:0-29195 GCA_031385105.1 Chamaesiphon sp. OTE_78_metabat_374 | reverse complement strand
CGACAGGGTGAGTGATGGCAAAGAGATAATTACTATCACCAGTCGTAGTCGAGGGGATGTCGCACTGATCGCCGCAGAGGAACTTTCAAGCCTGCTGGAGTCGGTCTATTTGCTCCGCAGTCCTGCTAATGCCAAACGGTTATTTAGTGCATTAGAATGGGCAAAATCTACCCAGTCAGCACCTCAAACTTTGGCACAATTGCGCGAGGAATTAGCGATTGAGCCGTAAGTCTAAAAAATCGAACCAAAGTGGTGATGATTCTTCTCAGCCGATAATTGGTGGGTTTGCGCCTTTATTCAGCCCTGAATTTAAAGCAGATTTGCGCTGGTGGTATCGATACGAACCGAAGAAAGCAGATAGAATTATGGATTTATTAGCTGATATTCTAAATGGCGATCCTTTTACAGGTATCGGAAAACCAGAACCACTAAAATATATTGCCCCAAATACTTGGTCGCGCCGGATTGATTTAGAACATCGATTGCTATATCAAATTGATGCTAATCGGATTGTTTTCCTTCAAGCACGCTTCCATTATGAGGAATAAAAATGACACTAAAAAGCTAGCTAAATCCTCAATATTTATTAATAATATCTCAGTAATTCAGCTAGCAAAGATCGATTAAGTTATGAGAATAAGAATTTAAGTCCCAATTCAATCAGCCCAATTATTAATTATTAACTATCAATTATTAATTAATTTAGACAGCAACAGCTACAGGCTTTTCACTAAAGAACGCATTACGGACGGTATCGGCGATTTTGTCGCTGGTTAAACCGAGGCTAGCCAATGACTCGTCAGGTGTTGCATGTTCGACGAGGATGTCGGGGACACCAATTCGTTTGATTGGTACTACTACATTGAGATCCATGAGTGATTCGGCGATTGCGGAACCGAAACCACCCATCAGACAACCTTCTTCAACTGTTACCACTTTGCCGATTTTGCGCGCGAGTGGTGCAAATAGTTCGGTGTCTAGCGGTTTTGCAAATCTTGCATTGATTACCGTTGCCGAAATACCATGCTCATTCAAGAGTTGAGCGGCTTGGAGAGTGGGATGTACCATCGAACCATAGGCAATCATCAGCACATCATCACCCTGACGGAGGATTTCAGCTTTACCGATCGGTAGTTCTTCCCAGCCTTCTTCCATTAATGGTACGCCATAACCATCACCACGGGGATAACGCATGGCAATTGGGCCATCAGTATAGTTAATTCCAGTAACTACCATCCGCTGCAATTCGCCCTCATCCTTGGGAGCCATCAGCACCATATTTGGGATACAGCGCAGATAGGCAATATCATACATCCCTTGGTGGGTAGGGCCATCAGCACCGACGATACCAGCTCGATCGAGACACAGGAATACGGGTAGATGCTGAATGCAAGCATCGTGAACGATTTGGTCAAATGCCCGTTGCAAGAAGGTGGAATAAATCGCGGCGACGGGACGCATTCCTTCGGTGGCAAGTCCAGCAGCACAGGTAATCGCGTGTTGTTCAGCAATCCCGACATCGAGATATCGATCGGGGAATTTTGCCTGGAATTTGTCTAAGCCAGTACCTGTACCCATTGCCGCTGTAATTGCCACGATTTTGGGATTGTGTTTGGCTAGCGTAATGAGGGTATCTGCAAATACCTTGGAATATGTTGGTGGTTTTGGTTTAGTAGCAGGGGCACCTTTACCTGTGGCTAGATTAAAGGGACTTTGAGCGTGGTAGCCTTCTTGATCCAGCTCGGCGATCTCGTATCCTTTCCCCTTCTTGGTGACAACATGCACCATCACTGGCCCAGGATGTTTGTGAGCACCTTCAAAGGTACTAATCAATTCTGCTAGGTTGTGACCATCTACAGGGCCGATGTAAGTGAAGCCCAATTCTTCAAATACGGCACCGACTTTAGGCACAGCTAGCCGCTTCATTCCTTCTTTTACCCGTGCGAGTTCAGGGGAGATTGTTTCACCCACAAACGGGATATTTTTTAACTGTTCCTCGATATTGTCGCTGAGGAACTGAATCGGCGCACTGACGCGGAGTTTATTCAAATAACGGGGAATTGCACCCACATTGGCAGAGATAGACATCTCGTTGTCATTTAAGACTACCAATAGATTAGTTTTCGGTAAATGTCCGGCATGATCGATCGCTTCTAGAGCCATGCCGCCCGTAAGCGCACCATCACCGATCACCGCTACACACTTGAAATGTTCGCCTTTAAGGTCACGAGCGATCGCCATCCCCAATGCCGCAGAAATGCTCGTAGAGGCGTGTCCCGCTCCAAAATGGTCGAATTTGCTCTCTTTGCGATTGAGGTAGCCAGCAATTCCATCCTTCTGGCGGAGCGTGTGAAAACGATTGTATCGACCCGTGATCAATTTATGGGGATAAGCTTGGTGCCCAACATCCCAAACGATTTTATCTCGATCGAGATCCAATGTTTGATACAGTGCCAATGTCAGCTCGACAACACCTAAACCAGGGGCTAAGTGTCCACCACTAGCCGCCACTGTCTGAAGATGTTTTTCCCGGATTTCCAGAGCAACCTGCTCTAACTGCCGAACAGATAAACCGTGCAACTGGTTTGGATGAGTGATTTCACTTAGGTGCATAGCCAGCTTTTCCCGTCTAATACGATTTCGATATATGAGTATCTCTCTTAACTGTAATTTATTTAGCAGGTTTGGGATCGAGAATTTCCAGGGTTGTAACAGTTAGCAACGAGAGGGTAGAGGGTAGTTCGGAGTTCGGAGTTCGGAGCGAGAAGTTGGAAGGGTGGGAGGACTACGATTTTTATTAGCAACATAATCCTCTAAATCCCATAAATCCGGCAAATCCTGGTCTATTTTTCGATGCTGCTGCGGATCAAGGCTGTGAACCAAGCATCTGGTAACAACTTTCGCAACCACAGTAATAATCCGGCATTGCCACCACCTGGATAGCGTAGTCTCCAGCTACCATCGGTTGAGGCTTTGTAGATCACTTGGGCGGTGACTTCTGGAGGTGAGCCGTCTTTTCCTGCGCGATCCATTTGGGGTAAAGTCTTTTGAACATAGTCATCGTAGACAGTTAGTCCAGCTTGTTTGGCTACTGTAATCGATCGACTGTAGAAATCGGTCTTAATTGGCCCAGGCTCGATGATTTTGACTTTGATATTAAACTGACGCAGCTCGTATTGCAGTGACTCGGAGAAGCCATCGATCGACCATTTGGTAGCATGATAGGGACTATAAATTGGGAAAGTAACTCTACCGCCAACGGATGCTATGTTCACTAGCACGCCCTGCTTCCGCAACCGAAAATGCGGCAAGATAGCTCTAGTAACTTCCATTAATCCAAATACATTTGTTTCAAATTGACCGCGAATATCCGCCATCTCGCAGGCTTCAAACGCACCAATTAGGGCATATCCAGCATTGTTTACCACCACATCGATCGTCCCAAACTGGGAAATTGCTCGATCGATCGCTGCATGAATTGTATCGACTTTTGTTACATCCAGAGCCAAACACAGCACATTTGGCAGATCGGTAAATTCGGTCGATTTTTCGGGAGCACGCATCGTCGCCACCACGTTCCAACCTTGCTGGTGAAATAATTTTGCAGTAGCTAGTCCAATGCCTGTAGACGCGCCAGTAATGAAGACAGTTTTGCTCATGGCAGATAATTTTAGGTGTAGATTGCTGACTCCCACAAGGTCAAGCTGTGGAAAAGTGTTGGGTGAGTATCCGATCTTATTGTATTTCGATCGCTAGATCCAAACACAGCCAGCAAAGACCTAAACTCGCACGTTTGCAAGTCAACTAAATATTAATTTAGGATGGCGATCGAAATCGCTGAATTAGGATGCCTTGAGAGGGACTAAATAGTAATGCAAGAATAAATAATCCTGAAGATACAATTACAATTGCTGGGCCAGATGGTACATGTTTGAGATAAAAACTAATATACACTCCACTCAGGCTAGCAAACGCACCAATCATCGCACCTACAATCATCATTTGATGCAGCTCCTTGACCAGTAAATATGCTGTTAGGGCTGGCCCAACTAATAGTGAAATCACTAAAATTACGCCGACTGCCTGCATACTAGCAATAATTGTCAGGGTAATTGCAGACATAAACCCCAGATGAATCACGCCAACTGGTAAGCCCATTGCTTCAGCTCCAGTCCGATCAAACGTATAGAACAATAGCTCTTTGTAAGATAGCCAAACGGCGGTGATAATCAACACTGTGACAATCGCTGTTCGGTAGATATCGGTGATTGTCGTACCCAGAATATCACCGAAGAGAAAACTATCTAGATCGATATTATTCCTAAGTACAGAAATTAAGATAATGCCGACAGCAAAGAAACTAGAAAAGGTCAGAGCCATTGCTGCATCCACTTTGACTCTGGATTGCGATCGAATCCAAGAAATAGTCCCCGCACCCATAATTCCAGATATAAACGCGCCGATAGCGATGTCTATCCCCAGGAAAAAAGACAGTGATAATCCTGGTAAAACTGCATGGGCAATTACATCACCATACAGTGCCATCCGTTGCACAATCAGATAACTACCGACCACCGGACACAAAATTCCCACCAGAATCCCAATGCCAATCGCGTTTCGCATGAATTCATATTTCCAGGGATCGAGGAGCAGATCTAGCATGATGGTGGATAGTGGAATAGATTTGATTCAAAAATTGCCATTTTAACTAACAGAATAAATCTGCACCATTATGTCGATCGAGCTGGTGATGAAAAGATACTCCATAGGCTTGCTGTAAATTTGCCGCAGTCATCACTTGTTGCGGCGAACCATCAGCGATCAGACTTTGATTGAGCAACAAAATCCGATCGAGTTGACTCAAAGATTTACCCCATTCATGGGTGCTAATTAGCAAAATCTTACCCGCTGTTCGCAGTTCAGCAAAAACTTCTAGCATCACAGCTTCAGTTTTTTTATCAATACCTGTAAATGGCTCATCAAATAAGAATAAATCTGCTTGTTGTGCGAGGGCACGGGCTAAAAATACCCGCTGTTGCTGCCCGCCGGAGAGATCTCCAATCCGCCGATCTTTGAGATCCAACATGCCGACTCGATCTAGTGCCTGATTGACGATCACTCTAGCTGCCGCCCCTGGACGGCGCAACCAGCCTAGTTGACGGGTACGCGCCATCATCACCACATTCCAAACTGTAATTGGATAATCCCAGTCAATCTGGGATCTCTGGGGCACATATGCCACCCGTTCTAAATGCCGACACAGGGGGCAGTTGCAGTATTTCACCGTACCCTGTACCGTCGGAATCAGCCCCAGCATCGCCTTGAGCAATGTACTCTTACCCGCTCCATTCGGCCCAATCAGCCCTACTAGTTCGCCTGGATCGATCCGAAAGTCAATTTGCTCTAAAGCGCGCACCCCACGGTAATTAACAGCTAATTGCTGGATCTCTAGCATGAAATATTAGGGATGAGAATCATTATCGTGAATTATCTCAACAATAACATAGATTAACGCCAGTAACCGCAGTGTTTCCGTTGGAACTACATCATTTAACATATGGCAACGCCTAAATACTCTGGAGAAAATTAGTTGATATGGCTAATGTGTGTATAGTCTTGGCTGTGGTAGGATGTGTCGGGCTAAAAAGTAGCCTTTTAATGAATTTACACTACTATTATTAAAAATCTAGACTTTTACAACTAATGGCAAAGGTAATTATTTTTGGAAATACTGATTGGGCTGAAGTCATATATTTTTATTTAAAGCATGATTCCGATCATGAAGTAGTTGGCTTTACCGTTGATGAAGATCGAATTACTTCCGATAGTTTCCAACAGTTACCAGTTGTCCCTTATCAAAAATTAGAACAGTATTTTTCACCACTGGAATATAAGCTGTTCATTCCAATTAGCTATCAAAAACTCAATAAGTTGCGAGCTGAAAAATATGCTGATGCGAAAGAACGAGGGTATCAGTTTATTTCTTACATTAGTTCTAAAGCTATTTACTACGGCACTCCTGTGGGTGAAAATTGCTGTATTTTGGAGAACAACATCATCCAGCCCTGCGCTGTAATTGGTAATAACTGTATCCTCGCCCAGCGAAACAATATTGGACATCACTGTGTGATCAGCGATCATTGCTTTATCACTTCTGATGTCGTAATTGGTGGTGGGACAGTCATTGGAGCATACACTTTTATCGGATTAAATGCCACAATCCGCAATTACATCAAGATTGGTAAGGAAAATATTATTGGTGCGGGAGCAATGATCCTGAGCAACACCGAGGATCAATCGGTGTACTCACCAGGTGAAACGCTCAAGTTTGAAGTGCCTAGCCCTTTCGTACGAATTTAGACTTCCAAGTAGATGATTGACTGACAAGTTGCAAATCTTTATCATTAAGAGGGAGAGCCTATGCTCATAATAATCAATTGTGAATAGTTGAATCTGACTCAACCTAGTGTACTACATTGACCACGGCCGACTAAACTTAGATATGAAAATAGATATAGTTCCAAGTAATTTAGAGATCTTATTTCAAGCTGTTGGCTCCGATCCTCATGCACAAAATGGCAAATCATCAATAAACCGTCCATCCTGCTTTGTTGTCGGTAATGGAGTGATTCCGCTGAGTTGTCTGGAAATTTTAGTTGAGCAAGGATGGAAAGTACTGGGAATTCATTCAGTCGATCGATCTTTACAGAGGTGGGCTGATGAATATGGCATCTTTCACACAGATATTCGATCTGATTTTTGTGACCAATTACTTAATTGTGAGTACGATTATCTATTTAGTATTAACAACGTCCAGTGGATTATTCCACCAGCGATTCTGGCACGGGCGCGGCAGTCTACGATCAACTATCACGATTCACCTTTACCCAAGTATGCGGGTTTGTACGCAACTTCCTGGGCGTTACTTAATGGTGAGAGCGAGCACGCGGTCACTTGGCATGAAGTCACCCCAGAAATTGATGCTGGACGAATTTTCAACCAGAAAGCTCTAACAATTCTGGCAGATGACACCGTATTTGCTCTCAATACGCGCTGTTTTGATGCGGCGGTCAAATCATTCGCGGAAATGATTGTTGATATAGGTAATGATCGAGTCAAATTTCAGACCCAAGATCTATCCCAGCGGAGTTATTTTGGTCTAAGTGATCGACCTGCGGCCTCTTCGCTCTTATCATTTTGTGCTAGTAGTCAAAGTATTTATAACCTCGTTCGCGCCCTGGAATTTGGGCCAACGCGGAACGAACTGGGCGTACCCAAGCTCTGGCTCCCCAGCGGCGTAGTTGCGGTAGCTACGGCGCGAATAATTATCATCAATCGGGAGATCCCTGGGCAGGTGTTGAGAATTACCACTGATGGGCTATTGATTGCTACCAGCGATGGAGCGATCGAGCTAAGTGGATTTAGTACCTTAGAAGGTCAAGAAATAGCTGTCGATCGATTGATTCCAGATTATGGTGTGCAGCTAGGTGCCCTGTTGCCAGCGATCGATCGAGCAACGCGGGCGGCAATTACCGCGCGAAATGCGGCGATTTGCCGTCATGAGGAAGCTTGGCTAGCACGCTTAGTAAAACTTGCGCCTTTCAACCACCCGTATCTGCCGATTGAAGGAGCTGATCGAGGGCACAGCTCGATTCACCGCTATCCCATCTCCAGTTCAACTTCAGTAGCTGCCGAGTCCCTACTGCCGATCTTTGCCGCTTACTGTGCCAAATTGACACCGGATCCCGAATTTGACCTGTCTTTACAAACCGATGCCCAGCGCAGCATTGCACCGGAAATATTTGCTCAACGGGTGCCTCTGCGGGTGCAAACACAAGCAGGAGAGTCTTTTAATCAATTTAGCCAACGAGTAGAAATAAGCATCCAACAGACATCTCGGCTAGGTAGTTTCAGACATAGCCTACTCAGACGCTATCCAGAGTTGCAGGGTTATGCTCAGTACACATCTCTGCCCGTGGCGATTGTCTTGGTGGCCAGCCCCGATCGATTGGAATGGTTCCACCTCAGAGCAGCCTTGGCGTTTGTAGCCTATGCTGATGGTAGTCCCGCCGAACTGATACATGGGGGCGGAATTAACGATGGTGATAGCCACGCGATCGTCCAACAGCTCCAGAGTCTGATTTCAGCTTGCCAAGCAGATCCAGAATTACCACTTGATCGACTGCCGTTGCTCTCTCCTGCCGAAACCCAACAGATTTTGGTGGACTGGAACCAGACAGCGCGAGACTTTCCCCGTCACCTGTGCATCCATGAATTATTCGAGCAGCAAGTAGAGCGAACTCCCGATACCATCGCCGTCGCTGTCGGCGGGTCAGAACTCACCTACCGCGAACTAAACCAACGAGCCAATCAACTCGCCCACCATCTACGGTTACAAGGGGTTGCCCCCGATGTATTGGTAGGATTGCACGTTGAACGATCGATCTCGATGATGGTGGGCTTACTCGGTATTCACAAAGCTGGTGGTGCTTATGTTCCCCTCGATCCAGATTTTCCAGCCGATCGAGTTGCCTTGATGCTGGAGGACTCTCAAGCTCCAGTGATTGTCACTCAGCAGAGTTTGGTGTCCAATCTCGCTATCAATCATGATGTGCAGGTAGTCTCGATCGATACCCAGTGGGATCAGATTGCCACCCAACCTCAGACAAATCTCGTCAGTGGCGTGCAGCCAGATCATCTCAGCTATGTCCTCTATACATCCGGCTCAACGGGCAAGCCCAAGGGGGTAATGGTAGAGCATCGCAACGTTGTCAACTTCTTCACGGGCATGGATGACGTAATTCTCTTTCAGAGAGACTCCGCCAACGAGTGCGATCCGCCTGGGGTCTGGCTAGCGGTGACTAGTTTGTCCTTCGATATCTCCGTGCTGGAATTGTGCTGGACGCTGGCGCGAGGCTTTAAAGTGGTGATTTATAACGCCAAAGCCGAACGCGCTCAGTCGGCAGATCCCAAACTAGAGCTTAAAAATAGCGCGAAGACGATCGATTTTAGCCTGTTTTACTTCTCCAGTAGCGAAGAGGGCGAAGCTGCCGCTGACAAGTATCGACTGTTGTTTGAAGGTGCCAAATTTGGCGATCAGCATGGGTTCAAAGCCGTTTGGACTCCCGAACGTCACTTCCATGCTTTTGGGGGCTTATTCCCCAACTCAGCGGTCACTAGTGCGGCGATTGCGGCAACTACCAAGCAGATTCAAATTCGGGCGGGTAGCTGTGTGGCTCCCCTCCACAGCTCCGTGCGGATTGCTGAAGATTGGTCGGTTGTTGACAACTTCTCCAATGGACGGGTGGGCATCGCCTTTGCCGCTGGCTGGCAACCGAATGATTTTGTGCTGCGCCCAGAAAACTTTCAGCACCGCAAGGAAATATTATTCCAGCAAGTCGAGCAAGTCCGCTCCCTGTGGCGGGGCGAATCCGTCAGTTATCCCAACGGTAAAGGGGAAGAGGTGGCAGTTAAAACCTTACCCCGCCCAATTCAGGCCGAACTACCTGTGTGGATCACCGCTGCTGGAAATCCTGAAACCTTTGAGATGGCTGGATCGAAAGGTTTTAATATTTTGACCCACCTATTGGGGCAGAGTTTGGAAGAGCTAGCCGCAAAAATCGCCGTTTATCGTCAAGCTTGGAAAGCGCATGGACATCCAGGACAGGGCACTGTCACCCTGATGATCCATTCCTTTGTCGGCGAGAGCGATGAAGCTGTTAAAGAAATTGTTCGGCAACCTATGCGACAATATCTGGCTAGCTCCCTCGATCTGATTAAGCAGGCAGCTTGGTCTTTCCCGACATTTAAGCAGAAAACTACCAGCGATGGCGGTCAATTTTCGATCACTCATCTGTCGGAACAGGAGCTAGATGAATTACTAGATTTCTCCTTTGAACGCTATTTTGAAACCAGCGGCATCTTTGGCACAGTGGAAACTTGCTTAGGAATAGTCGATCGAATTAAAGGGATTGATGTCAATGAACTCGCTTGCTTGATTGACTACGGTGTTGATACCGAAATAGTTCTCAATCAATTGCCGTTCTTGAACCAAGTCAAAGTTCGAGCCAATCAGCAGCTAGAAACAGTTCAGAGCGAGGATAACTCGATCGCTGGCCTAATTCAACACCATCAGGTCACGCACCTGCAATGCACCCCGTCAATGGCTAGCTTGCTGATCGCCGATCCGACTACCCGCACCGCCATGAGCCAAATCCGCTCGATGATGGTGGGTGGGGAAGCCTTTACTGAAGCTCTTGCCAGCCAGCTCCGCCAGACGACTAATGGCAAAATTCACAACATGTATGGGCCGACAGAAACTACGATCTGGTCGGCAACCCATACCCTGACTGATATTGATGGTATCGTGCCTCTCGGTCGGCCGATCGCCAATACTCAGTTGTATATTCTAGATCGGAATCAGCAGCCCGTTCCGGTTGGCCTCGCTGGTGAACTGCTAATTGGCGGTCAGGGTGTGACGCGCGGCTATCTCAACCGCCCAGAATTGACTCAGGAACGCTTCGTCCCCGATCCTTTTAGTGCCGATTCTACGGCCCGTCTGTACCGCACTGGCGACCTAGTTCGCTACAGCAGGGATGGAAAGCTAGAATTTTTGGGCAGAATCGACTTCCAAGTAAAAGTACGCGGTTATCGGATCGAGCTGGGCGAAATCGAGACAGTTCTGAGCCGACATCCAGCGATTAGCGAAGTTGTGACGATCGTCAGGGAGGATACTCCAGGCGATCAACGCATTGTTGCTTACATCCTTCTCCAGCCTGAACAGCAGCCCAGCAGCCAAGAGCTGCGATCTTATCTCCTGACTCTGTTGCCGGAATATATGGTGCCAAATCAGTTTGTCCTGCTGACAGAGTTTCCGCTCACACCCAACAAAAAAGTCGATCGCAAGGCATTACCAGCCCCAGTATCAGCAGTTCCAGCAGTTGCCACTCAGTCGCCAGACACAGCTCCAGGGCAAACAGAGCAAACTCTGATCGAGATCTGGCAGCAGGTGTTACAACTTCCCAGCATCGGAGTTCAGGACAACTTCTTCGATCTGGGTGGGAATTCGCTGATTGCCGTCACCCTCATTGGCAAAATTCGATCGGCATTGAATGTGCAGTTGTCACTGATTAGCTTATTTCGATCGCCTACAATTGCTGATCTAGCTCAGGAAATAGCCAGCTTAAACTAATGGAGAATGGAGAATTGCGGATGCATTTACCGCACGGGTTCCCCGTCGGTAAAAATGCACCAAGCAGAGAATTGAGATCTGTAAGTTGGGTTGAAGAATGCTGGCGGTAGCAGAGCGTTTGCCCGTGCCTCCGGCAGGCTAACGCCAAGAGCAATAGCCTTTCTGTAAGCGCAAAGCGCAGGCTACGCCAACGCGTTGGCGAAGCCTTTGCCTTAGCAAAAGCGTCTGCCTCAGCAGAAAGAAATAACCCAACACACTCAGCTAGTAGCTTCGTATCGATGCAAGCTGTGAGTTAAGCAAAGCACCACGGAAAGTAGTTATTCCACAATTTTCCGTGATGCCTTGATCTCGGATTGGTGTTTCTTATCAGCCAATCGTCGCCGTGCCTGCCCCTTGCTCGGCGTTCTGAGCTTGCGGGGCAATACCACAATCGTGGTGGTCAAAATCAACGATCGTAATCTGTCCAGAGCTTCTGCTCGATTGCGTTCTTGGCTGCGATGTTCTTGGGATTTAATCACAATTACACCTTCACTGGTGATCCGGCGATCTCGTAAATTCATTAACTTATCTTTATACCTGTCGGGTAATGATGATGCAATAATATCAAAGCGCAAATGAATTGCCGTCGCTACTTTATTGACATTTTGACCGCCAGCACCTTGCGATCGAATCGCGCTAAGATCGATTTCACTGAGTGGAATACTGAGGGTTTTGGAAATCTGGAGCATGAATTAAATGGCTAAATTTTATTCCCAATTAGACGATAAGCTGTGTGAGTTTATCCAGCAGCAACAGCTCTTTTTTACTGCCACAGCTCCAATCGAGGGACGGATTAATTTATCGCCCAAAGGGATTGATTCTTTTCGCTGTTTAGACTTCCACCGCGTGGCATATCTAGATCTTACCGGAAGCGGCAATGAAACAGCCGCCCATTTGCAGCAAAATGGGCGGATTACGGTGATGTTTTGTAGTTTTACGAACAAACCCCTAATTTTGCGATTGTATGGGCGTGGTGAAGTGATTAGCCCGAATACAGCGCAGTGGGATAATTTAATCGACAAGTTTGCCGATTTACCTGGAAAACGTCAGATAATTTCAATCCAACTTGAATCAGTCCAAACATCCTGTGGTTACGGTGTGCCAATCTACGAGCTTCAGCAGGAACGATCAACTTTACTCGATTGGTCAATCAAAAAAGGTGTCGATGGCGTTCGCTTTTACCAGCTTGAAAATAACCATACCAGCATTGATGGTTTACCCACACATTTGTAGACACGTCGATCGATAGTAGTTTATTCTGAGTCGTGGGCAAAACCGCCGCTAGGCTCTCAATTTATGCGAAAACTCCTATTTCTCCTGCCAGGAACTACCTCGAAATTCAACTGTGGGGGCTTATGGGCTGAACTCAAGACGATTGAGCTAATCAAGCAGATTTGTCCGGCTGAGATCGTCACCTATCGCCAACGGGAGCCAGATCGGTTATTTCTCGATGACATCTTGCACAGCCCACCATCTGCGGATACGATTTTTGTGGTGAGTTGGGGGTTTGATGTGCCCAAGCTAGTGGCGCGGCTGCGGGGTCATCCCACGATCTATCATGCCCATAGTGCCGAATATGGCTTCCGGCTGCCTGCCCAGATTCCGATTGTCTGCGTCAGTCGCAATACCCTCGGCTATTGGGGACAGAGATCGCCACACTCACTCTTATACTATTTGCCCAACCAAATTTCGGATCAATTTGTCAATTCTAGAGGTGAAAGATCGATCGATGTTTTAGTTCATGCCCGCAAATCTTCGGACTACTTATTGAAGCAATTAATTCCCGCTTTGCAACCACATTGTCGAGTCGAAATTATCGATGGATTTGTCGATAGTTTAGCAGATCTATTCAACCGATCGCGTGTTTATCTATACGATTCTGCCGAATATTGGGCAGCTCAGGGCGTAACCGAAGGATTTGGATTACAACCATTAGAAGCGATGGCTTGTGGTTGTCAGGTATTTTCTAGTGTCAATCACGGGCTATCAGATTATTTAGATCCAGGTTTTAATTGTCACAAGATTGCTGGATTTAGTACCGCTTACGATGTCGAACGCATTTTAGCTGTGGTCAAATCTGCCCAGCCTGTCGATGATATCGAATCCCTAGTTGCTGAATATCGAACTGAGAATATCCTCGATCGTCTTCAGGTAATTCTAGCCGAAGTAAATCATTTCTTCGATCGAGTTAATCCAGGCATTTCTGATATTCCCGATCTAAATTATCAACGAATTTTACAACTGAAAGTATTGAAGGTAGTCAAAGGTATTCAGAAAAAGCTCAAACGTTAAATCTGCATCACTTTTCGCTGTGGGTTAGGTTCCAATTATAGTCAGTTCAGATAGTAAAGAATCTGGTGAATTTACACAAACAGTTTGATTAACTTTTTGAGCGACAGGTAAATTCCTAACCCACAGCCGAGACAAAGTGAAATGGCACCGTCTAGATCGAGATCGGCTTGAAGTTTTTCAGAGCTAACTACTTTAACTAGAACTTTTACCAACGAAATTACACTACCGATGGCAAATCCTGTCACAACAATTTCCGTCTCAGACAATGAGTTTTGCTTGCGATTTTTCCTAATGGTCGAAGCAGCAATTATCACAGTCACTACCACTATACCCCAAACAAGTAAAAAGTTTAACTTCATCTAATTATTGCGTACTGAGGTGGATTTAAAATTTCGTAAATTTGCTTGCCATCACGAAATTCAGCCACTAGTTTCGCGCCAGTCAGATCGTCAGAGTTATCGAATAGTAAAGCTCGATCGACTGCACGAATCGCCTGTGGCAAGAGTGACATCACTCGATCGTATCGATCTATGATCTTCTGCCTGGGGACATCATGACCGCCATTAGCGACCCGTTGGTTCACCCGCAGAATTGAGATTTCTGCACTTACAACACCGACAAAAATCAGCGTGACTTGATAGCCAGCAGTTCTAGCCGCGATCGCAAATTCTATTTTACTAGGATGACTCATAACTGTTTCAAAAGCCATCGATTTTCGTGCGAATAATAACTCGTGTCGTTGACGATCGGCTTCTCTCGCCGCAGCATAGACACGTTCAATCGGATCGGCAATCTCAGTCATATTCAAGACGATTTCATCAGGATTAATATAATTACTGGGAAGTAGATTATTATCTCTAAATCGCTGCGTAATGGTAGATTTACCAGCACCATTTGGCCCTGCAATCATAATTAGTTGGGGCTGATTCATATCCTAATATTAGCGATCTGTTTTATCTAATCCTGTTTCGTAGATAATTCCATCTCGCATTCCGTGGGTAGAAATGCCCTTGTGATGAAGATCCTGAACTGCATCTTTTGTGGCTGTCTGCGCCATCATTGCCAGTGTATCGGTAGGGATATTATAGAAGTCGATCGATTCATTACTATCGATCGGATCGCCTATGCTCGATCGATCAATATTTTCACTAGTATATTTCTGTTTGACTGTTTTCTTAAATCCAAGGTACCACCCATATCCTGCACCCAAAGCACCACCAACGATCGCACCAGGGATTTGAGCAATCGCACTACCTAAAGCGATTCCACCCGCAGTTGTCACCGCCATTCGATCGGTTTTATCCCAGAATTGAGCTGGAGTTTGTGGCGAACTTAGATTATTTACCAATTGTTTAGCGGCTGATACCCAATCATTTGCAGGTAATAAAAAACTCTCGATCGACAATTCATCTAGTCCCGATCTCATCGGAAAAGTTGCGCCCAAACTCTTAGTGCGTTCTTGAGACACATAGCTTTTATTTATTTTTTTAACAGCACTTCTATAAACTATTTCCAGCGGTTCATACGTCCTAATTAAATCGCGTAATTTTATCTTATTTTCATCGGTGGGATTTACTTGTAAAGCTTGCCCAATTTCGGTGAGCGATCTCTGTAAATCTGGGGGTAACGGATTTACTTGTTGCGCGAGAGCATCGCGCAGCACCTCAAGATTAATTTCATTTTTAGGAAAGCTCATAATTTAGCCATGTCCCGTAAGTGTAAAAGCCGCCCAATAATAAGGATGACTATATTTTGTCGATCGATCTAGTCCTATTTTACCCTCTTTCTCAAAGATCTCTTTCTCTTCTTCAAGGTAATCTTCAACTAGTTCTGATGAGCCAAATTGAGCTAGCCAGTCAGAGAGATTTTGCCAAGTAACTGTTTGCAACCATCGCTGAGTCATCGCAAGAGCCTCGGCTGGTGATTTTCCGCTTAAAAGTTGTTGGTAAAAGTAGATCGTAAACCAAGCATTAGCGATTTCGTCCACCTGCCACAACGTACTGAGAATATTGGCGGCTCCGGCTTGAAGAAATGCGCTGCTCAAACCGACATATTCGGTGTTGATGTTTTCTCTCCCTGTGATGGCAGTTTCACAGGCGGCGAGAGTAATGAAGTTGTAGCTAGATAAATCGAGCTGACTAATCCGCTTCGCGGTGAGTGGTTCGTCTGTCAGTGCGAGGGCTGAGGCTTCAGGAGAGCGGGAATTGTAGGCGGCATGTCCAGTGAAGTGAAAGCTGGCGTGGGGCTGTCTCAGGGCATCCTCGACGGTGGCTAAATCGGCGGATGCAGAATTGATGTGGGTATTTGGTTGGAGTAAATGCCGCACAATTGTAGATTCAATTTGGGCGAAAGGCATTTCAGCCTGATGGGTTTCGGGATCTTCGACGCTGAGTAAGGGGGTGTAGGATTTGGTTTGGGAAGATCGCTGCTGTAAATTCAACCCAATCTGAATCGAGGGGAGATAGGTACAGCTCTGCAAGTTCGGTAATTTTGTACTGGCGAGGAAGAGGGTGTGCATCGGGAATCGATGTAAATCACCGTGGGGAATGAGGATGAGGTGGGTTACTGTGGTTGGCAATTGGGTGCAAATCTTGTCAATCTCTAAAATCTGCTGGAGTTGAGCGAGATAATCAGGCAAGTTTTTTCGCCAAGGGTGATGTTCTTTCTCATCTTTAATCACCTCACCATTGGGGCTAGGCTGGGTTACTACCGATTTTTTACTACCATAGTCGCGATACTGGGTATCCCATTCCTCGATCCATTTGGCTAGTTGCTGCGCTTGCTGTCGTCTATCGCTCTCCCAGACTAGCGGTTGAGAATCATTGGCTGTCAGGATAAAGGTGGTGAGGTTGTCGGGGCTGAGATGCCAATAGATGATACCAGTGGGAGAATTTTTTGCCAAAGGCAATGTTATGGCTCTGTCTAATCCTCGGATGTTGAGTGTCGTCGAAGCTGATTTAATTCCCAATAGCTGGCGCATTTGGGCATAGCTGGGGCTAATGGTTTTTTCGGCTAGTGCGGAGAGCAGCCAAGTCAGGTGGTTGTTTTTTTCTAATTCGGCGGCAACGAGGGCATTAATGTTGTCACCATTGGCGATGAACAGATCGACATCAAGTTGGCGGAGGCTAGTATATTCCAGTTGAAGACGTTTTTTCCCTTCAAATGTCGGTTGAGCATTGACTAAATCTTGCAGGATCTCGAAGGCTTCAGTTTTGTACTGATGGGCAGCGGAGTTGTTGTGTTGGGCGAGGTAGACTTTGGCGATGTCTATTAGGATTTCGAGCCGGAGTCTTGAGTATGCTGGAATGGCGAGTATTTGTAGAGCTTTCTGGTAACTAATGAAAGCATGATCATAATAACTCTGGGGATCACGCCGATGATTAAACAGTTGGTTGTTGCTCTCGTTGTAATGAGTTCGACCAATTCGGCGTTGAAGTAAACTCCACTCTTCAGGCTGAATATCTAGATGGATTTGTTCAAATGCTTGATGATAAGCGTTAATTTCTGATTGATAGTCTTTGATTTTACCGATTACACGACCTCTTCCCAACCAAGCTCCGTAATCTCTAGGATTAATTTCAATAGCCCTTTCGTAACTTGCAACCGCCTCTTTATATCGAGTTAACTTAATTAATGCATTGCCTTTGTTACACCAAGAATAATGATCTTTGGGTTTAAGATTAATTGCTTGCTCGAAACACTCTAAAGCATTTTCATATTCTTGCAATCCATCGCAAAATATTGAGCCTCTTCCCGACCAAGCCACGTTATCTTTGGGGTCAATCTTAATCGCCCGATCATAACTGGCAATTGCTTCTTTATATCGTCCTACTTTAAATAAATTCACTCCTCTGTTAACCCAAATCCCGTGGTATTTAGGGTTAATCTTAATTACTCGATCGTAACTAGCAATTGCCTCTTCATATCGTTCTAAACTATTTAGCTCAAGACCTCTACCAAACCAAGCAATGAAGTTGTTCGACTGAATCTCAATTGAGCGATCTAAACTAGCGAGCGCATCCTTATATCGCCCTAAATCATGTAGTACATTACCTCTGCGGCACCAAACTTCCCAATGCTCAGGTTGAACCTCAATCGCTCGATCATAACTAGCGAGAGCATCCTCATATCTATTCTGTTCGTATAGATCTAGACCTGTAGATAGCCAAGTCTTATAATTTAACAGCTCTGAATCTGGTTTATTGGAATTATCAAACTTAGCAGTAAGCCAAAATGCCTCAGAAGCCAACTTACCTGGAGTCATTTTGCCCAGTAATTTAAGCTGTTCGATCAACTCCCGATCTCGTTCTAGAGACAATCCCTCAGCAAAGTCTCTCAACCACAGAGCTAAATCTGTTTCATCAACACCTTTTGTCATCAACAAAACAATGACCTTGCCATAATTCCAGCCACCCGCCACCCCAGCTAACAATTCGCGAATTAAAGCTTCGTAATTTCGTGCTTGTCCCATTAGTTCCACCCGATTATTGCTTGTATTCTACCAACACACCGACCTCCTCTTAAAATCCCCTCCGAGGAGGGGTGCCGAAGGCGGGGTGGGTAGATCTCCGCCACCAACCATTCCTCGATCATCTGCGAATTTACACACTCGATCCTAGCGATGTCAAAGCATTCGGGACTAAATTGTTCGATCGAAGATCTGACCCACCCCGCCCTAACGGGCACCCCTCCGTGGAGGGGATTTTGTGGAGATAGTAGGGTTCTGAGGAGTTGATCGACTAGTTGGCAGGTATAATTAAGACAAACGAGATAGTCCCCACAACTAATTTATGCCTACCAAACTATTAGTAACTATCAGAGATGGTAAACTTGACCCGTCAGAGCCGATCGATCTGCCTGAAGGCACTCAAATAATTGTGACTCTAGATACTCCAGCAGAGAGCGTAAAAGATGCAGAATCAGCAGAATGGTATGCTTTATCTTTACAAGGTTTGAACAGAGCATACAGTGATGATGAGCCAGAATACGATCTATCTCAAGTAAAAGAATTTAATCCAGACTATGAAGGAAGGTAATATAATTCTGACTGCAATAATTCAAGCAGATGGGCAAAATAAAAAACGTCCAGCCTTGATTCTAAGAAAGCTACCAAAATTTGGCGACTTATTAATTTGTGGCATTAGCACAAAAATCTATCAGTATATCCCTGACTTTGATGAAATAATTAGAACGGAAGATCCAGATTTTATCAAAAGTGGATTAACTCAAGAATCCTTAGTCAGACTTGCATTTCTGTCTGTAATTCGCAAACAAGAGGTAATTGGTTCGATCGGTGAAATTGACATAGTTCGCCATCATCGATTACGATCCAATCTATCCCACTACCTTAACCCCAAACTCTAAACACCGTCACATTTCCGAAAAGATGAAAGAGTTAGAGATCTTGCAAAAAGCCGATCGAGTCAAGCGAATCACTCAGCAGGCAATTAATCTATTTGAAGACACTGAAAAAGCCTTGAAATGGCTCCAAACTCCTAAAAATAGTTTGTCAGGCATTACCCCGCTTGCAGCACTCTCCAGTTATGAAGGTGCCAAACAAGTGGAAGAAATTCTCTACTTTACTGAATATGGGATCTACGGCTAGTAGAACAGATGCTGGAGTTTCAGTTCGACAGTCGGATGTGGAAGCAACAGACTATTCGTTGATTAAACGGAGTAGTTCAGTTGTGGAGACTTTGCCGCTCATATCGGAGCCTTCGAGCAGGCTATCGGCGAGATCGCGTTTGTGCCTGTGTAAGTCTACGATCTTTTCTTCGATCGTGTGTTGAGCCACTAATCTGTATATTGTAACAGGACGCTTTTGCCCAATGCGGTGGGTTCGATCGGATGCTTGATCTTCGACGGCGGGATTCCACCAGGGATCCATGTGGATCACGTAGTCAGCGGTGGTGAGGTTGAGTCCAGTACCTCCTGCTTTGAGGCTGATCAGGAATACGTCACCTTCGCCTGCTTGGAAGGCATCGACGCGCTTTTTACGATCGCGTGCATTCGTACTGCCATCCAGATATTGATAGGGAATATTTTGACTTTCTAGATATGTTTGCAGGATGTGTAAATGATCGACAAATTGACTAAATACTAGGGCTTTATGATTATTTTCTAATAGTTCGGCGAGGACTTCACCAAATAGTTTCAATTTGGCACTGGGGATGGCAATATCACTAGTTACTAATTGGGGGTTGCAGCAAGCGCGGCGCAGCTTCATAATTTCGGCGAGGACTTGCAGGTGTTTCTGTCCTGGAGGCGCGTCGATTTCGGTGAGTTTGGCGATCGCTTTTTGGCGTAATGCTTCGTAGAAAAGTGTCTCAGCTTTGGAGAGTTCGACTTGGAGAGTAATCTCAGTGCGGGAGGGTAGTTCGGTGAGTACGTCTCGTTTGAGGCGGCGGAGGATGAAGGGTTGGATTAGTTTTTTGAGTTGAAGGCGGGCATTTTTCTGGCGGAGTTTATCAACGGGGGTGTCACCAGAACGTTCGATCGCATTGGCAAAACGGGTATTAAAATCTTCGAGGGAACCGAGTAAGCCTGGATTGATAAATCGGAATAAATTCCACAGTTCGCCGAGGTGATTTTCGATCGGTGTTCCGGTGGCAATAATCTTAAATCCTGCTTGTAAAGTCATCGCTGCTTGCGATCGTTTGGTGGCGAAATTCTTGATTGATTGAGCTTCATCGAGTACGATCGTTTGCCAGGTAATTTTGGCCAGCATTTCAGCCACATCTTCTTGTTGCAATAATCCATAACTACACACCACTAAATCTCTTGGCTGGAGTTCGTCTAGTGCTTTCTGTCTGTCTCCCGCGCCAAATTGAATCGGGTTCAGCGTCGGTGCGAATTTCTCGGCTTCACTGAGCCAGTTCATACAGACGGATGTAGGGGCAATTACCAGGGTAGCCCCACCATCGGCACGGGTGAGAATCGCGGCTAGGGATTGCAGGGTTTTACCCAGTCCCATATCATCCGCTAAACATGCACCTACGCCCCAGTGTGCCAGCCGTGCTAACCAACGGAAACCATCGAGCTGATAGTCGCGGAGTTCTGCTTGCAAAGTAGACGGTAGTTCCGGTTCGAGCTGTTCGATCTCCCGTAGCTTTTTGATGTGGGATTTCCAGTATTTATCTGTCTCGACTCCACCCACATCATCGATCCAATCCTCCATCGAGAGGGCAGCGAGGGGGTGCATCCCCAGCTTTTTGCCATGCTTGGTAGATATCAATCGCAGCTCATCCAACCGCTGGCGAAACTCCTGTGTCAGCGCGAGAAATTGCCCATTGCCGAGGGGGATAAATTTACCTGGAGCGTTATCTAGTAATCCTAATAACTGCTGAAGTTCCATCACCTCGTTGTCATTTACCTGCACCTCACCACTGGTGGCAAACCAATCATTTTCGCGGTTAATGCGGAGCTTAAAATCGCTCAAACCCGCTTGCCGACTGACCCGCATTTTCTCACCTTCGGGCCATTCGATCGTTACTACATCATCCAGAGCTTGCAATTGTAGCAGTAATTCTAGACAATCTTGGGGATCTTCGATCGACCATTCGCCCTCTAATTCAGTAGTTTGCTCCAAAATCGGGCAAGCACTAATTACCGCATTCGCGAGTCGCACCTCTGCCGCCAAATCACGGCTAGTTTGGAGTCTTTTGCCCTCCACCTCGGCAATTACGGTTCCACCCCCCTTCCCAGGGCTGTAATAGGGGCCTACGGGGGCGAATGGTCGAGCGAGGATGTTGAATTTTAAGCCAGATCCGATCGGAAAAAGCTGAACGTGGGGCTGGGGGTCACTGGGGACTTCCTCAACATTGTCCACACCACCGCCGATATCGGAATGAATCGTGACTATTTGAGAAATTGCACTAATCGCTTCAAGGACGCGAGCCTTGGCGGCTACAGGTACTTCTAGCCGATTTTGACTACCCAGAATATCGGCAATCTTGCGATGATCGGCACTGATTTCGATCGCTTTGAGCCGCGAGGGACTCTCTTTTACCAGCATTACTACCTGTCCTATTTCAGGCTTGGGACTCATTGCCAGCTCAATTCTGTCGCCTTTAATTGCTCTGATTGTCAGCTCTGGTTCGCCTTTAATTATTTCAATCCGCGTATTCGGGTTATTCTCCCAGAATACCAGGGGATGACCGATCAGAGCGAGGATCGCTCGATCGTCAAATTTGTACTCCACCCCGCCCCAACTCCCGCCGGAATTGTAAGCTTTGAGCAGCCCACACAACCGCAAATCTTGGGTGGTGAGGTAGTCAAAATCACCAGGATTTTTTAGCCGTTTGATCGCAATATTCCGCCCCTTACTCCACTCGCCCTTAGCGTTGATAATCTGCTCACGGGGCTGGAGCATCCAAGCGTTGGATCCATAAAAAGTGATTGCCCAGACTAGCCGCTGACTATTACTGTCTCGCTCGACAGTCGTAGTTGTGGCGGGTTTCTGATTGAGATTTGTTAGTGCCTTGAGCGACAGTTCCCACGGTTCCAAAGATTGAACCAATTTGGCAATACTCGCAATGCCGATCTGTTGCTGATGTGTAGTGGTTTGTTTTTGATAAAAGCTCTGAAACTTTTCAGTTGGATTGATCTGGGACAGAATCGCCGCTGATTCCATTGCTAACCATTGATAACCCGCTGCATCTGCTTGAGCATAGAACTGTTCGAGCACCTGTGGTAGTAGTTTGTGAGTGGCATTTTTATCAACCCAATGGATACATAAACTCCGAATTAAAATATCCAGACTATGCTGAGTTTTAAGTAACGGTAATCGCAAAATCACATCGCGCCGACCCAATTGTCCCAATTGCAATTCGACCAGATTTTCCAACACGCTGTAAGTTGGACTTAGCCAAGAATTAGCTCCGATTGCAATCCGAATATGTTCTAACGCTGCTCGCAAATCTGCACCTTCACCCCGTCGAATTAATGCCAAAATGAAGAAAACTCCACCTGCGGTCATGAAGTAAGTTTTTCGCTTGCCAGCACCTTTTTTCAGTGCTTTAAGTGATGTTTCATACTCCCCAATTGCCAGCCCATCTTCACTTTTTAAAAAGTGCCACCAGCCCCACAGCAACGCCACTCGATCGCGCCAAGACGCTGGGAAGGATTCCAATACCTGCTTTGCTTCTAGAACTTTACCGCGAAATAATAGCTGCTCAACTAGTTTGACTCGAAGTTGAAGTTCGGTTGGTTGTGCCAGATTTTTGTCAGCAGCTTCTAGGGCAGTAAAAGCTGCATCTACAGGTAATAAATTGTCGATCGAGTAGTCTAGAATACTATACCAAACTGTCTCGGCTAGTTCTGGATCCAGAGTTGCAAACCAATTAGGATCAAAAGGATTATTACAGGTGTGATACCAAAGCTGGGCTGGTAAAATCGGATCGGTAACTCGACCATAACTATTATAGTAGGAATCAAATTGTTCGTTAATAAATTTTAGATCGTTGAGATATAGTCCCAACCGAACTTCTCGGATAAATTCACCTCGACTTTCAAATTGACGCTGCTGATTGTATCGGTGCTGAGTGACAGGGAAATTTGCTGCTACCACTTGAGCCATCACGATCAATTTACCTGTGGCGACAGCTTCACGACTAGCAATTTCGGCAATTAAGGGATGAATTTGGCAGGTATTTTTAGCATGTGGAATCAGCAGATCGCTAGCAAGTAATCGATCGAGATAGGGCTTAAGGGCGAGTGCGGTAAGTGGCTTTGATTCTGATAGTCCAGCCTGTTGAAAACACTCATAAAATAGCGTTCTGGTAACTGGAGTATAGATGACTGAAAATAATTGAACGATCGATCGATCAATCTCCACTAAACTCTGATAGACGGCAACAAGTCTATCACGGGTTTTCTCAATTTTCAGGTAATTTTCAGTCATCATCAGCGTTTCTGTAGCGGGCAACCTCTAGTTCAGTCTAGCTTAAATCCTCGATCGCGCAGCATCTGAGCAGGTGGATTGAGGATCTATTGTGGAGAGGCTCGTGGAAACAAGCTACGATGTATAGCTGCGAATCTCCTTCCAAATTGAATCGGGTGTCGATATTAACACTATTGGGTTTAGCAGCCTTCAACGGCTAGTTAAGAGTTAGTACTCGATCGATACTAGACGATTTAATACTAATGGAAGTCATGGCTCATCTCTAATTGGTGTCCAAAATCAGGACGCTTTGCTAAAAACTTGAATTCGATCAATCGATTCCCCTTCTTGTTTTTGGACATGATACAAATCCCATCGCAACTGCGATCCCAGCAGACCAATATTGAGGGCGAATATTTCCTAGTGTGGTATTGGGATAAGAGCCAGAACCATAGCGGGCAAATAAGCCAACCTGGGGCGAAATTGCAACTTCGGCATTGGCTCCAACAACGCCAAATTTACTGCCGAGGAGTTCCCCGCCGCTGTATTGTAAGCGCATCGCAATCGATTTTGTCGGCGCATATTCTAGTTCGACGACTCCCAAATAAGGATCGCCAAATAGTCCGCCTGTAGCACCACCACCAGCAACGGGAAATAAGCGAATATCATTAGCCGCACCGCCACCAAAAAACTGTTGATTTTCGGGCAATCCAGCCGCCCCACTACTGGCAACATAGACAGCACGAGCTGAAAACTGACTCTGGCTCGGCCTCCAGTCAATTACCGCTCCTGCACCGCCTGGTCTGGGGAGTAAGATAAAATTATTGGTAATTGCCGCGGTGGAAAAGTCCCGAAAGCTGGCATTGGCATAGCGATTTTTATCGATGAAATCTGGTGCAACCATCTGAGGGGCAATGGTGACACTCAGATCCTCGCTCGGTTTGAATGTGTAATATAATCGTCCCAAACTAAGCTGCTCGCGTCCTGGTACTGCGAAATCTAAAACACTGCCAAAATTAGGCTCCAGAAACCCCGCCGCATTATCACCACTGCCAGGGCTGGCAGACACGAGCCGGACTTTAAGTAAGTCATTACCTCTAAAACTAGTATTGAGGTCTAAGCTGACTCGATAGAGGCTGGTTGCGTTGGGCTTGTTCGTACTGACGATCGCCCCTCTGGGAGCGATGATTCTATCTCCTCCAAATGTACCTGCATTGATGGCAAAGATTACTTGTCCGGTTAGTTTGGTAGTTGTAGAGAATTGCTGGGTTTCTACTTTTGCAACGTCTGTTTCGAGTCGTTCGATTTTGCCTTTGAGAGCTGTAAGTTCTGTGGCAAATTCTATTTGTAATTGCTGCAATGTTTCTAGATCTGTGGGAGCTATTCCAGTTAGATATTTGATTCGATCGGCACAATCATTCAGATCTTTGGCAAACTTATTTCTCTCAATTCGACTAATTTCAGCAGATCTAGTTTCCGCCGATGGCGATAGACAATCATAACGATCGACAATCGACTTAAACGATTGAAATGCTCGATCGCTAGATTTAAGATTTACAGGCTGCTGAAGATCGATTCTCGTGCCGTTCGCGTAGCGTCTCGTTCCGAGAAGAGGCTTCGCCAACGGCTGGATTGATTCGCTTGCTTGAACGGTAGTTAATCCGAGACTATTAACGATAATGAATGCGATTTGCCAGAGGAAAGCCTTTGTCAACGAAAATGGGACTTTCATAAGTTAGACAGCACGAGAACGGGTTAAATTACGCACTTGAGACTTAAAAACAGCAAATCCTAAAGCAACGATAACTAGACCGCCACCAACGATCGCATATGTACCACCTAAGCCCATAGATTTGGTTAACGGCTGGGTAACAATCGGCGATAAAAACTGTCCCAAAAACATCGATGTGGAAAGACCGCCCAACGCTCTCCCCCGTAGTGAATCGGGGACAGCAGAACTCAGCCACACGGACATATTCGGCATCAGAATTCCCAACCCCATTCCTGAAATTGCCAGTCCAGTGAGAACTTGCAACCAGTTTGATGATTGACCGATTAACAGATAGCCAATTCCCATCAATCCAAAGATCATCGGCAGAAAAGTAACGAATTCCATCCGTTGTTTGAGCTTGCCATAGGTGACAGAAGCGATCGCCGAAAATAACGTACCAAGCGCGATCGCCATCCCACTTTGAGAAGGATTAGCCTTAACTAAACCATCGAGATAAAAGGGTAGTTGGACGGGGATGAGATAGAAAGCAATTTGACTAAGGGTGGTAAATCCGTAGACAATAATCATCACGCCGACGGGTGTAGATTGGCTGGTTGAATCATTTGCCGATCCCATATTTGGCTGGGCAGAATTGCTTCTGTCAGGTTCGCTAATAAACGCGAAAACTAACAACGCGATCGGCCATGCAAACAGGTAAATCCCAAACGGATAATGCCAATTTTGTTGAGCCAATGCACCGCCGAGTGTCAGGAACACCACGCCACCCAAACCCATAAAGCCCGCCTGTAGCCCCATGAAAGCCGCCCGTGCGGGGCCGCTATAGTAATCGGCAATTAGGGTGGTTGCGCTTACCATCACTCCAGCAACGGCAAAGCCGAGTAATGCTCTTCCGACTAGAATTGCGGGTAAACTTTCGAGAAATAGGCCAGAACTGCCAGCAAAACCATATAAAACTGCGGTGATGAGAAGTAGCGGTTTGCGTCCGAATCGATCGACTATAATGCCTGCGATCGGTGAACCAATGACGATAAACAATGCTGGTAAGGTAATTACTAATTTAACTAAAGTTGTCCGCAGATCGGGATCGGCGATCGCGCTTTCAAATTGTTGTTTCATCGCTGGTAACGATGGTGCAACGGTTGCACCGGACATAACTGTCAGGCTACTGGCGAGTAACAGTGTTAATTTGGTCGTCCAAGAATTAGGATTTGGCATTAATTTTAGATTCCATATTTATTGAGATCTGTAGGGGCGGGTGTCTTGTCTCGCTAAACCGTCGGGAAACCCGACGAGCGCGAGCCGCTTTATGCTAGAAATCGCGAATATAACGATAACTATCGTACAAACCCGCCCTCCCCACAGTTAACGGTTAGATCGCATAACGTTTCAGCAGCGATCGGATTTTCGATCTGGTTAGAATAAATCGATCGTTAGGTTGCTGGTGGGGTTGGGCAGGTTTGTACGCAAGTTAATTGCACGTTTGAATTAGTGGCATAAAGCGGCGTTTTTATTATGGGGGAACCCCAGAATAAAAAAACGACAAGACACCTGCCCCTACAGGTTAATGTCCCTCATGCGTTACTTCTGCCAACGTTTGGTTGCTGCGGCAATCCGCTGACCGTATAATTCACAAGACAATCGATCTCCAGTGTCGAGTTCGACCGTTTTTGTCCCCGTAAAATCAGGAATGGCTTGCCCCATCACCCCTGTATAAGAACCCAATCGATTCACCCCATTGGGCTGCGACATTTCACCCGCACCTACCCAAATCATCCCGTGTTGAGCGGCGTTAGTCGCCAAATAGATCAGCGTCCCTTGTTTATCGCCACTCATCCCAGCAGAATGGGTAAAACCACCAGCAAGCTTATCTTTCCAGAGTTGTTGTGCCCAGGCACCGCTGGCAGCATCAATAAATGCTTTGAGTTGAGCGGCAACACCGCCCATATAAGTTGGCGAACCAAAAATAATTGCGTCGGCACTGTTCAAAGTAGCCATCATTGCTTCATCTTTCCAGCGACCATTGACGATTTGTTCGCCAGTAATGCGAAGTAATTGAACTTTGGTATCGGGAATTGTGTGGGCACCTGTGGCAACTGCTTCTGCCATTAAATGGGTATTGCCAGCTCCTGAGAAGTAGATAATTGCAATATTTGTCATGAGATTTTCCTGTTAATTGTGAATTGGTTGTTATGAGCGTTGGGTTATCTCCTGACGGAGCTGCTGTGCTAGTGCTACGAGCAATCCAACCTACGATCTTTTGATAACATCAAGTTTCTATGCCGCATTTTTTTTAGGTTTATCAGTGAGACGACGACCCCAAGGTTTGAGTAATGAAACCGCAATTACTACCAGCAGAGTGATATTAATTGCCAGACCGCCCCAAATTATCCCTTGATTATCAAACATATAAAGGGGATTTTGGAGGGCTTGGAGACGCTCTGCGGCAGAGATGGAAGTCATCGCATTAATCCACGGGCCAACCCAGAAGGTGCCAAAGACGATCGCTGACACGGTAAGCACCCATTTTGTTATCACCCAATAATGTTTGACAAATCCCCAATTGGTAAACCAGGAGAGAAAAAAGCCAGTTACTAGCGATAATGTGACGGTGGGGACGATGACAAAATCATCTAAGAATTTACAAATTTCGTTAATGGCATAGAGGGCATCGCCATTGGGTGCGTCAATGTTTTTGATGCCCATAATGACTAAGCATAGCCCCGTGCCCAACCAGATCACGCCGGAGGCAAGATGGGCTGATACTAGCCAATTTTTTGTTTGACGTTGAGCTTGAAAGATGATTTAGCTGCGGTTTCGGCGGTTTGAGTCATGGGCATAATCTTTGTTAGTTACCTAAGAACGCCTACGATTGTTGGCGGAGCCTTCCCGTAGGGTAATCGTGGCTAATGTTGCAAAGTCCGCCTGTCTTGAAAAGTGCGGTCTTGGGGAAACCCCAAGACCGCACTTTTCGCTACGCGGACTAAATCTCTCAGTCCGCGTAGCGATGCGCGCTCCTCGGGTTCCCCGAGGGTTTAGCGCATCAAGACAGGCGGACTTTGCATTCCCAGCAGCGATTTCTAACCGTTGATGCTAACTTGTTCGGCACTGTAAATACGTGGTTCTACTTGAACGATCGATTCGTAAAATGACTCGTTATGCAGTTCTCGAAATCGCGGCTGTTGGGATAGACTGGCGAGGTTTTCGGCTGTTTCCCACTGAGCGATTGCAGTAACGGTATTACCATCGTCACCTTTTAGTAATGTGACACTAATAAATCCTGGTTGAAATTTGACAACTTCGGTATAAATTTGCTGAATTCCCGCAAATGCAGCAGCCTGTTGTCCGGTTTTAACAGTAAACATATTGACAAAAGTAATCATCGGGATTCAATTTTGGATTTAGTGAATAGTTATTTCAGTACTGCTAAACCTTTTTGAACCGCAGGACGATCGCCAATTGTCTTCACCCATCGATCGAGTGCCGCCAAATTCTCAACTCGTTCGGGATGAGCCGATCGAATAAAGTTCAGCCCACTAGATGCCCAGGTGTAATTCATGATGTCCGCGATCGAATAATCATCAGCGATAAATGTGCGATCGATTAGATGAGTATTGAGGACATTTAATAGCCGCACACTTTCATCTAAATATCGATTAATTGCATAAGGGATTTTTTCCGGTGCCGATCGAGAGAAGTGTCCCCACTGACCACTCATCGGGCCGAGTCCACCGACTTGCCAAAATGTCCAGGCTAAAACTTCCGAGCGGTTCTTGGCATCGATTGGCAGTAGTTTTCCGCTTTTCTCTGCTAAATAAATCAAAATTGCCCCTGACTCAAACACTCGTTGACCACCTGCGACAGATCGATCGACAATGGCGGGAATTTTGCCATTAGGATTAATCGCTAAAAAAGCATCTGTATGTTGTTCTCCCTGACTAATGTTGACAGGAAAAATCTGATAAGGCAGACCGATTTCTTCCAACATGATTGCTGGTTTCTGCCCGTTGGGAGTATTGGCTGTATATAGCTCGATCGTCATTTTATACCTACTATTTTTGATA